>JASHYA010000123.1 GCA_030043315.1 Acidimicrobiales bacterium | reverse complement strand
CGGACCGCGGCGGCGCGTCCCGCCGTCGCGAGCGCGCGGGCGACGAGGTTGTCCGCACCGCGCGTGAGGTCCTCCGCGCGCGCGCCCTCACCGGCGACGATCTCGATGCCGGCGCCCCCGGGGTCGACGACCAGCCGGTCGAAGAGGTCCACCGCGACCATCTCGGCTTCGATGTCGTGGTAGCCGTCGGGACGGCGAGCGGTCACCTTGAGGGAGGTCGTGAGCTTGGCCGGGGCGATCAGCACGGCGTGACCGCCGGTCACCGCTCGGTGGCCTCCCTTTGGGCCACGGCGGTGACGCCGTCCTCGCGGGTCGTGCCGGTGACGCCGTCCACCCCGGTCACGGCCGTCGCCTCGGCCGCGGCGGCGAGCCGCCCCCACTGGACGACGTCCAGCTCTTCGGCACGTGCCGTCGGGTCGACGCCCGCCGCGTCGATCGCCTTCACGGAGACGACGCTTGCGAGCGACCGGCGCAGCATCTTGCGCCGCTGTCCGAACCCCGCGTTCACCACCGCGCACACCCGGTCGTACGAGACGACCTCGGGCGAGACGAGCGGGGCGTCGCGCCGGTCGATGCGCACGAGCGCCGAATCGACCGAGGGGCGCGGCACGAACACCGTCGGCGGGACCACGCCGACGACCGAAGCCTCGGCCCAGTAGTTCACCTTCACCGACACCGCGCCGTACGACCGCTCGCCCCGCCGGGCGGCGAGCCGCTCCCCGACCTCACGCTGGACCATGACGAGCATCGACCGCACCGCCGGCGCCTCCTCGAGGACGCGCAGCACGATCGGCGTCGCGACGTTGTACGGCAGGTTGGCCACGAGCGTCCACGGCCCGGGGTCGGTGAGCAGTCGCTGCCAGTCGAGACGGAGCCCGTCGCCCTCCACCACGAGCACGTTTTCGTGTGCGCCGACGACGGAGCGGAGCACGGGGACGAGGCGCCGGTCCAGCTCGACGGCGATCACCTCCGCGGCGACCGGCGCGAGCGCGACCGTGAGGGAGCCGAGCCCCGCGCCGATCTCGAGGACGTGCGACGAGGCGTCCACGCCGGCCAGCCGGACGATGCGGCGGATGGTGTTGGGGTCGATGACGAAGTGCTGGCCGAGCGCCTTGCTCGGCCGCAGCCCGTTCTCGTCCAGCAGGCGACGGACGTCGGCCACCCCGAGGATCACCACCCGAACACCCGGGCAGCCGTCGCGCTCGACGCCCCGGCGATACTGGCCACGTCGACGCCTTTGACCTCGGCGACCGCCGCACCGACGAGCGGCACGTACGACGGCTCGTTGGTCCGCCCGCGGTGGGGCACCGGTGCGAGGAACGGGCTGTCCGTCTCGACCAGGAGGCGGTCCATCGGGCACAGGGACACCGCTTCGCGCACGTCGGCGGCGTTCTTGAACGTCACGATCCCGCTGAACGAGAGCACCATGCCCAGGTCGAGGCATCTCTTCGCCTCGTCGGGTCCGCCCGTGAAGCAGTGGAGGACCGCGTGCTCCGGCACCCCGTGGACACCGAGGACGTCGAAGAGGTCGTCCCACGCGTTCCGTGCGTGCACGACGAGCGCGAGCCCGAGCCGCTGCGCGGCGTCGACCTGGTCGGCGAAGGCCCGCCGTTGCGCGTCACGCGGCGAGTGCTCGTAGTGGTAGTCGAGCCCGCACTCCCCCACCGCGACGAGCCTGCCGCCCTGATCGACCCGGTCGCCGTGGGCGACCGCGGTCTCGAGGAAGGCGATCGTCGCCTCCGTACCCTCCGACGCGTCGTGCGGGTGGAGACCTGCGGTCGCCCAGACCACGGGGGCGTCACCGCCGAGCTCGCCGGCGGCGCTGCGCCCGGCGAGCGTGAGCGCGCCCTTCGACGTGGCGGGACCGGTGCCGACGCACACGATCTGGACCACCCCGGCTTCCCGTGCGCGTCGCAGCGCACCGGTGAGGAGCTGCTCGGTGTCGGCGGGCTCGTCCTCGGCCGTCTCACCCTCACCTCGGGTGGCGCGTCGTTCGTGCGCCGGCTGAGGGCCGCGCTCGCCGAGGAGGTAGGTGTCCTGGAGGTGCGAGTGGGAGTCGATCCACTCCACGTCCACGACGGAGTGATGCTCCACGTCCTCGGCGGAGTCCTCGGCCGGCAGGTCGGGAGAAGGGTCGCGGGGTGCTGCCGTCATGTCAGGCCTTGCGGCGGGGGAAGAGCGGCTCGCCCTTCTCGACCGGGACGCCCCCGGGGTACCCGCCCCACGCCGCGTCCGCGGGGAGCCGACGGTCCTGCGGACCACCGTCGAGCCCGATCCGCCGCCAGATCTCGGTCGAGGTGGCGGGCATCGCGGGGGACACGAGCAGGCTGACGAGCCGCAGCACCTCGAGCGCGTCGCCGAGCACCGCGTCGACCGCGGGGCCGGGCTCCGCCTTCCACGGCTCTGCCGCCTCCAAGGCCGCGTTCGCCGCGCCGATGAGGCGCCAGGTCTGCTCGAGCGCCTCGTGGGGTGCGATGCGCGCCCACGCGTCCGCGGCGCTCGACACGACGTCGCCGGCGACCTCGGCGAGAGCGCTCTCCGGATCCGGTGCCGGGCCGATCCCCCCGCACTTCGACCCGACGACCGTCGCCACGCGCGCGACGAGGTTCCCGAGGTTGTTCGCGAGGTCCGCGTTGTACCGGGAGACGAGACCCTCGTAGGAGAAGTCGCCGTCGGTCCCGAACGGGACGTCGCGGAGCAGGTGGTAGCGGGTCGCGTCGACCCCGAAGTCCTCGGTGAGCGCCTGCGGCGCGATCTCGGTCAATCGGACCGGCCGGTCCGCGGCGTCGGTCGCATCGGCCGCGTCGTCCGCATCGTCCGCGTCGGCGGAGTCCGCCTGCTGGCGGACGAGCGTCTTCGACAGTTTCTGGCCGCCCACGAGCAGCCAGCCGTGGACGAAGACGTGCGCGGGGGGGTCCACGCCGGCCGCCATGCACATCGCGGGCCACCACACGCAGTGGAACCGGACGATCTCCTTGCCGATCAGGTGGTGGACCGCGGGCCACCACAGGCGCCAGCGTTCCTCGTCGGCGCCGTAGCCGACGGCGGTCAGGTAGTTGATGAGCGCGTCGTACCAGACGTAGAAGACGTGTCGCTCGTCCCACGGGACGGGCACGCCCCAGTGCATCGAGGTGCGCGTGATGGAGATGTCCTTGAGCCCGCCCTTCACGAAGCTGAGCGCCTCGTTGCGCTTCGTCGCAGGACGGATGGCGTCGGGGTTCTCCTCGTACCACCGAAGGAGGCGGTCCTCGAACCTCGAGAGCTCGAAGAAGTAGTTCTCCTCCTCCATCTCCACGACCGGGCGGCCGTGGATCGGGCACTTCCCGTCGACCAGCTGCTCGGGCGTGTAGTAGTCCTCGCAGGACACGCAGTAGAGCCCCGTGTACGTGTCGAGACGGATGTAGCCGTTGTCGTAGATGCGCTGGAGGAACGCCTGCACGGCGTGATGGTGTCGCGGCTCGGTCGTGCGGATGAAGTCGTCGTTCGCGATGTCGAGGTCCCGCCAGGCGCCGAGAAAGCGCTGGACGACCGTGTCGGCCCACTCCTGGGGCGACATGCCGTGCTCTGCGGCCGCTTCGGCCACCTTGGCGCCGTGCTCGTCGGTGCCGGTGAGGAAGAAGACCTCGTCCCCGACCAGGCGGTGCCAGCGCGCCAGGGCGTCCGCGTTCACCGTCGTGTAGGCGTGGCCGACGTGGGGCGCGTCGTTCACGTAGTAGATGGGCGTCGTCACGTAGAAGCGGGGCACCGCCCGTAGAGTACCGGGGTCAGCTGAGATGGCCGCCCTTTCCCGGCGCTCCCGGCTCCCTCGACTGGCTCCCTCGCTGGCGGACGGAGACGGCCGCGCCGTAGGCGCGGCGACGGCTCACTCCGAGCCTCTTCGCCACCGCGTCGGCGGTGTCGCGCACCGAGTACCCCGTTGCGAGCGCTTCGGTGACGGCCCGCCGCACCTCGGCGTCGGTCGGCTCGGCGGAGCTTCGGCCGACGGGATGGGCGCGCACCTCGGCGTGGGTGGGACCGTCTGGCCCGCCACCGCCGTCGGCGTCGGCGTCCGCTCTGCGACCCCTTCGGCCGCCGGGCGCACCGGCCGCCTCCGCATCTCCGGGGTCGACGCCCGACCCGGCGACCACGACGACCACTTCCCCCCGGACGTCGCGTGAGGAGAAGTGGTCGGCCGCCTCCGACGCGGTGCCACGCCACACCTCCTCGTGGAGCTTCGTGAGCTCGCGGCAGACGGCGACCTCGCGCTCCGGGTCGCGAGTCGCGAGGTCCCCGAGCGTCGAGCCGAGGCGTTGGGGTGACTCGAGGACGACGGTCGTCCGGGGGTCCGACACCACCGCATCGAGCCGGCGCCGCCGCGCCCCACCCGAACGCGGCAGGAAGCCCTCGACGCAGAAGCGGCTCGTCGACAGGCCGCTCACCACGAGCGCCGCGAGGACCGCCGAGGGTCCGGGGACGACCGTCACGCGGATGCCGGCAGCCGCGGCGGCCGCGGTGAGGCGTGCACCGGGGTCCGAGATGGCGGGCATCCCCGCGTCGGTGACCACCGCGACCGTCTGGCCCCTCGATGCCGCGGCGAGCAGCTCCGGGATGCGGGCGGCCTCGTTGTGCGCGTGGAGGGAGCGGAGCCTGCCGCCGGCCGGCACGCCCACCGCGCTCATCAGGGCCCGGGTTCGTCTGGTGTCCTCGCAGCACACCAGGTCCGCCGAGCGCAACGTCTCGACCAACCGCGTCGACACGTCTCCCAGGTTGCCGATCGGGGTGGCGACGAGGACGACGGCGCCCGCACCGGTCCCTGTACCCGCGCCCGCACTCCCACCGCGGGCGCCGGCACCGGCACGGACACTCACGCCGTCTCGCGGATCTCGATCTTGTCGCCCGGCCTGAGCCGCCACCGTTCGAACGCGCCGGCCTGCGCCTCGAGGACGTGCATGGCGCCGCGTCTCGGGAGCGCCAGGCTCCAGGTCCGCACCTTCGTCGTCGCCACCACCTGCAGCTCCTTGTCCAAGAAGGCGACGTCGATCGGAAAGCGCATCCCCGCCGTGTGGACCGAGCGCGTGCGCATGAGGAGGAGCGCCCCGTCGTACTGTCTGTGACCGAGAAGTCCACGGGCGCGGTCGCCCATGGACTCCGCGACCTCGCCTGAGGCCAGGACGTCGCCCCCGCGCAGCAGCCACACGGTCCGCATGCGAGCCAGAAACTACTCCGCGCTGCGCTATCGTCTCCGCCCGTGTCGAAGCGGACGGTGAAGCGCAAGCTGCGAAAGAAGAAGAAGGCCAACCACGGCAAGAAGCCGAACTGCGGGCGCGGCTAGGACCGCGACCCACCGCGAAAGAGGCCCGCGACCGACTGCCGGCTAGCCGGCGGGAGTCACTCCCTCGCAGCGTTGGCGGGTCGCCACGCGACCCCGAGCTCGTCCAGGACCCGACTGAGCGTGGTCGGGAGGTCGGTGATGATGCCGTCGACACCCGCGTCGACCAGCCGCCGCATCGCCGCCTCGTCGTTGACCGTCCAGACATGGACCGCGACGCCTGCCTCGTGGGCGGCCTCGACGAAGCAGTCGTCGACGACGGGGACCTCGCCGTACATCTCGGGCACCTGGAACGCCACCGCGCGCACGGGCGGCGGCGGCCCGCCGTCATGGACGGCCCGCCAGAAGGCGGCCGTGGCGAGCATCCCCGCGGACGTCGGGACGTCGGGCGCGAGCTCGGCGAAGCGCGTGGTCGCCGCGTCGAGGAACGAGGCCACGATGACGTCGTCCCGGCGGCCGTACTCGGCGAGGAGACCGGCGAGCGCCTGCTCGTAGGGTCGGACGGCCGGAGCGGTCTGCTTGATGTCCAGGTTCAGCAGGACGCCCGGGAACCTCTCGAGCACGTCGCGCAACGTCGCGATGCCGAGCTCGGGGTCGTCCGGCGCACGCCCCCGCAACGGGTAGTCGCCCGGTCCGCGTCCAGGCGTCGCGTCGGTGCCGGGGACGAACCAGTACCCGTTGTCGAGGGTGCGGAGCTCCGCGAGCGTCATCGAGGCGATCGCCCCGCAGCCGTTGGTGGTCCGGTCGACCGTCGTGTCGTGACAGACGACGATCTCGCCGTCGGCGGTCGCGTGCACGTCGAGCTCGATCCCGGTCGCGCCGGCAGCGAGCGCGGCACGGATCGCGTAGAGCGTCGACGACGGCGCCTCCCACGCCCCGCCCTGGTGCGCGTAGCCGAGGACGCGCCGTCCGAGCCACGGGTTCTCCGGGGGCGTCACGGTGTACGCGACCGTGCGAGCCCGGTGTCCGTCACAGGCGCAGCGGCTTCACCGCGCTCACCACGAGGGTCGGGTCCGAGCGCCAGTCCGCCTCGGGAACGTCGACGTAGAGCTCGAGCTCGTTGCCGTCGGGATCGAGGATGTAGAGGCTGTGGCTCACGGTGTGGTCGCTCGCCCCGACGACGGTGACGTCCGCCTCGTGCAGCCGCTCGAGCGCCGCACGCAGCTCGTCGTCGGTATCGCCGACCTTGAGACCGATGTGGTAGAGGCCGACGCGACGGCCGTGGGGCTGGGGCTGTGCGTCCTCCCCCACCTCGATCAGCAGCAGCTCGTGATGCGTCCTGCCCGAGGCCGACGAGAAGGCCGCGGCGACAAAGCGCGAGCCGGTCCCGGCGGCGTCCGAGGGTTCGGGGGCGATCTGGCGAAAGCCGAGGACGTCCCGGTAGAAGGCGGCGGAGCGCTCCAGGTTCCGCACGTAGAGCACCACGTGACCCAGGTCCTTGATCTCCATGGTGCGAGGATACGCAGATCGGAGGGGCCGTCCCATCGCCGGGCGCCGGGCT
>JASHYA010000122.1 GCA_030043315.1 Acidimicrobiales bacterium | reverse complement strand
CGTCACTGCCGCGTCTCCGCCAATGAAGGACCCTGATTTCCGCCGGCAAAAGGACGAGCCGCTCCGGGTTCGTCGAGCACTGGTGGGACTGCCGGCAGTGGCGGTCGCCACCGCGCTCGCGCTCACGTTCTGGGGCAGCGCAGCCGGTGCGACGAGTGTCGTGGGTGGCCCCAGCGTCTCGGGCAGTGCGGGCAGTGCGGGCAGTGTCCAGCTGACGTCGTCGACGTCGGTCCAGACATGTCTCAAGAAGCACGGAGTCAAGCTCCCCAAGGGAGCGGACTTCTCGAAGAACTTCAAGCCTTCCAAGAACTTCAAGCCACCGAAGAATTTCAAGCCACCGAAGAACTTCAAACCCACAAAGAACTTCAAGGGCTCGAAGAACTTCAAGCCGACGAAGGAGTCGAAGAAGCTCGAGGCCGCGCTCAAGGCCTGCGGCGTGAGCTCCGGCACGTTCTTCGGCGGCGCGCCCAGCACCACCGTGAGGGCGTCTGCCCTTAAGGCATATTTCAGTTGCCTCTCGAGCAACGGCGTCAAGGTCCCGAAGAAGGACAAGAAGAAGGGGATCCTCACCGGCCTCAAGCGCGAGAAGAAGTTCGCGTCCGCCAACAAGAAGTGCTCGGTGCTGCTTCCCACGAGCGCCCATACCATCGGGTCCTAGCGAAGGAACGCACCCACAATGTTCGTCAGTCGTCGCATGATCAACATCGGCCTTGCCGCGGTCGTCATCGGAGGCGGTATCGGCACCTACGAGGCCCTGCAGTCCAGCCCTGCGGCAACCGCAGTGACCGATACCGTGACCGCGTCGAGGGGATCAGTACTCTCGAGCGTGACCGCGACCGGGAGCGTCAGCTCGTCCACGCAGCTCAGCCTCAACTTCCAAGGCAGCGGTGTTCTCACCGCGGTCGACGTCAAGATCGGCCAGCACGTCCACGCGAACGAGGTGCTGGGGTCGATCGACAACAAGACAGAGGAGGCTTCCGTCAAGGCCGCCGAAGAGTCGCTCGCCTCGGCAGAGGCCAAGCTGGCGAAGAACGAGTCCGGCGCCACAGCGACCACCGTCTTGGAGGACGAGATCGCCACTGAGCAGGCGCAGGAGACCACGAACAACGCCGTCGCGGGACTCGCCCAGGACGAGGCCACAGTCAAATTGCAGGCCAAGGAGCAGGAGGCCACGGTCACACAGGCGAAGCAGGCCGTGACAACCGCCAAGTCCAGTGCCGCCTCCACCGTCACAAGCGACGAGACCGCGATCACACAGGCGAAGCAGGCAGTGACAACCGCCAAGGAAAACGCCGCCTCCACCGTCACAAGCGACGATACCGCGATCACACAGGCGAAGCAGGCCGTGACAAATGCCAAGTCCGACGCTGCGACAGACGCCACTTCAGAGGCGGCCGCCGTGACACAGGCGAAGCAGGCGGTGACAAACGCCAAAGCCAATGCCGCGACAGACGCCACCTCGGAGGCGGCCGCCGTGACACAGGCGGAGCAGGCCCTCACAGAGGCCAAGGTCAACGCGACAATCGCCCTCACCGAGGCCGAGCAGTCGGTCACACAGGCGAAGCAGACCCTCACAGACGCAGAGGTGAAGCTGAGCCAGGACAAAGAGACGTTGACCTGCGCCAAAGACCAGGTGAAGGCCGACGAGACGACAACAAAGGCGTACATCCCCCCGACAACATGCGACATCGTGACACGCAAGCTCACAAACCTCTCGAGCGACGAGGCGGCCGTCACCAAGGATCAAGAGACGGTCACAGGCGACGACGAGACCATCAAGGCGGACACAGCCTCGGTCGCCGACGCCGAGTACTCGCTCACAACGACGAAGAAGAAGGACACACAGTCGATCCAGTCGGCAAAGGACTCCGTGACGAACGCAGAGAGCACGGAGAAGTCCACTGAGGAAAAAGACGCTCAGTCGATCCAGTCGGCAGAGGACTCCCTGACGAACGCGGAGAACACGGAGAAGTCCACCGCGAAGAAGGACGCACAGTCGATCCAGTCGGCAGAGGAGTCCCTGGCGAACGCGAAGAGCGCGCTCGCAGCCGCCAAGAAGACCAACGCGCAGTCGATCCAGTCGGCGAAGAACTCCCTCAAGACCGCCGAGAGCGCGCTCGCAGCTGCCAAGAAGACCAACGACCAATCGGTGGAGTCGGCGAACAACTCCCTTGCGAACGCTGAGAACTCTGCGGCGGCGACCGACCTCAAGAACACAGAGTCGATCAAGTCCGCCGAGGAGCAGATCCAGAGCGACAAGCTCAGCCAGGAGTCCACCGCCGCGAGCAATGCCCAGAAGCAGCAGACCACAGCGACAACGCTCGCCTCGGACCATGCGAGCGTGGACTCGGCCGAGCAGAGCCTCGCAACCGCCCAGCAGAACCTCGACGATACGATCCTCACCGCGCCTGTCACAGGAACGGTGGCCTCCGTCAACGGCGTGGTCGGCGAGTCCCCCGGAACGTCATCGACATCGTCATCGTCTTCCTCATCCAGCTCGGGCTTCGTCACGCTGACGAACTTGTCGTCCCTCCAGGTCGTGGCGGACTTCGCCGAGAGCACAGTGGCGAAGATCCAGCTCGGACAGAAAGCGACGCTCAGCTTCAGCGCCCTTCCCAACCAGGAGTTCTCCGGGACCGTGAGCTCGGTCGCCGTGACCGGCACGACCGTGTCGAACGTCGAGGAGTACGCGGTCACGGTGTCGATCACCGGCGCCCCCACGACCCTCAAGCCCGGCATGACCGCCACAGTGTCGGTCACCACCGCCAAGGTGAACGACGTCGTGACCCTGCCGAGCACGGCCGTCACCACCAAGGGTTCGACCGCCACCGTGCAGATCGTCGGCAAGAACGACAAGCGCGAGTCCCGGACCATCACGATCGGCCTCAGGGGCAACACAACGGACGAGATCACGAGCGGCCTGTCAGCCGGGGACCGGGTTGTGGTGTCCCACTCCACGAGCTCCTCGAGCTCGAGCACCAGCGGGTTCCCCGGTGGTAAGGGTAGTTTTGTCCGCATCGGCGGCGCACCGGGGATATGAGATCCGCTCTGTCCGCGATGCGCCGTGCGGTCGATCGCACGGCCCCTGAGCAGGCCTCCGCGCAGGGATCGGCGGCTCTCGCCCGGCCGGCTGCGGTCATCCAGGTGCAGCACGTCACGAAGACGTACGCGCTCGGCGACGTGGCAGTCCACGCCCTCCGAGGCATCGGCCTCACCGTCCAGCGCGGGGAGTACGTCGCCATCATCGGGGCCTCAGGGTCGGGCAAGTCCACGCTGATGCACATCATCGGCTGCCTTGACCTTCCCACGAGCGGCCGGTACCTCCTCGACGGCATCGACGTGGCCGCCATGTCCGAGGACGAGCTTTCCGACGTGCGCAACCGCAAGATCGGCTTCGTTTTCCAGAGCTTCAACCTGATCCCGCGGACGTCGGCCCTACAGAACGTCGAGCTCCCCCTCGTCTACGGGGGCATCCGCTCCACGACGGAACGGCAGCACCGGGCCGAGCGGGCGCTCGCGATGGTGGGGCTCGGGGACCGACTCGACCACCAGCCCAACGAGCTCTCGGGTGGCCAGCAGCAGCGGGTCGCGATCGCGCGCGCGCTCGTGACCAATCCGTCGATCGTCTTGGCGGACGAGCCGACCGGCGCGCTCGACAGCGCCGCCACGGTGGAGCTGCTCGACATATTCGACCGGCTGCACCAGTCCGGCCGGACGGTGATCCTCATCACCCACGAGGCGGACGTGGCCGCCCGCGCGCACCGGGTCATCCGCTTGATGGACGGACAGATCATCAGCGACGACGCGCGCGAAGGGGACTCCAGCGGGTCGCGGGTGCCCGCTACCGCCGGAAAGAGCCAGCCGTGAACCGCCAGAACGTCCGCATCGCGCTCCAGGGGATCGCCGGGAACCGGCTTCGCTCCGCCCTCACCATGCTCGGGATCATGATCGGGGTCGGCTCGGTGATCCTCCTGGTGGCGGTGGGCAACGGGTCGGCCGTGTCCATCCAGAACAGCATCGACTCGTTGGGAACCAACACGCTCACCGTGTTCGCGGGGGGAGGCTTCTTCGGGCCGGGCGGGCACTCGGCGGGGACCCAGAGCCAGCAGGTCACCCTCACGGCAAAGGACGTGAGGAACCTGTCGAAGAGCTACAACGCCCCCGACCTGTCCGCCCTCTCCCCGGTCGACTCGGACGGGGGGGTCACGGCCTCCCATGACGGGAGCACCTGGACAGCCTCGAGCTTCGAGGGCGTCTACCCGTCCTATGCGAGCATCGAGAACGAACAGCTCCGTGCAGGCCAGTTCATCTCAGAAGCCGACCTCGCAGACCACGCAAAGGTCGTCGTACTGGGCACGACAGCGGTGAAGTCCCTCTTCGGCAGCGCCTCTGACAATCCGATCGGCGCGCAGGTGAACTTCAGCGGCACGACGTTCACGGTCATCGGGATCCTGAAGTCGAAGGGGTCCAGCAGCATCGAGAGGCTGGACACAACGGCCCTCATCCCGGCGACCACGATGCAGGACCACTACACCGGCACGTCGGGGGGCTACAGCGAGATCGTCGCGTCGTCGACCTCACCGACCACCGTCGACGCCGCCAAGTCCGAGATCACCTCCACGCTCGCCTCCGACCACGACCTCACAACATCGACCGCCTCGAACGACTTCACCGTGGAGAGCGCGTCCACACTGATCTCGGCGAGCACCTCGTCGAGCCACACCTTCACCGTGCTCCTGGGCGCGGTGGCCGCGATCAGCCTCCTCGTCGGAGGCATCGGGGTCATGAACATCATGCTCGTGACCGTCACCGAGCGGACCCGCGAGATCGGCATCCGCAAGGCCATCGGTGCACGCCGCTCGGACATCCTCGGCCAGTTCCTCGTCGAAGCCGTGCTGCTCTCGGTCCTGGGCGGCGTCCTGGGCATCGGCGCGGGAATTATCGGCTCGACGTTTAAGATCGTCGGGGTCCAGCCCGTGATCGCGCTGTACTCGGTGTTCCTCGCCTTCGGCTTCGCCGTGCTCATCGGTCTGTTCTTCGGCATCTACCCGGCCAACCGGGCCGCGACCCTGCGCCCGATCGATGCCCTCCGCTACGAGTAGGGGAATTACGCCATGACGAACACGCAATCGGCCACCACGACTGACACCGCCGAGCTCCAGGTACCGCTGCCCGGATCTGTGAGCGGGGGCGGGGGCGGGGGCGGAGAGGACTTCGAGGAACTCCCGGGCCGCCCCTTGCGGAAGCGGTTCGGGCCGCTCACCTACCTGCTGCTGGGCCTCGTCGTCGCCTGCGGGGCCTTCTACGGCGGTGCCCGCTACGGGAAGTCCAATGGCACATCATCGGGCTCGACCGGCTCGGCCAGTGCGTTCGCGTCCGCCTTGGCGTCGAGACTCGGCTCGTCGACGGGGGGGAAGCTCCCGAGCGGGGGGGACTTCACGGGGGCCCCGAGCGGGGGCTCGAGGTCCCCGTCGTCCACGCCTTCTTCGGGAGGCGGCGCCTTCTCGTTCCTCGGCGGAGGTGTCTCGGGCACCATCAAGCTGATCACAGGCAAGGACTTCTACGTCGAGGAGTCGACAGGCACGGTCGTGAAGGTCGACACCAGCACGGGGACCACGATCACGATGACCGTCAGCTCATCCGCATCGGTCACAAAGCTCCATCCGGGTGACACCGTCACGGTGATCGGCACCAACAAGAACGGCACGGTCACGGCCACCGGCGTGACCGATGCGGGCAACTCGGGCAGTTCGACGTCGAAGTGAGCGACGCGTGGACCGCTCGGTCCGCCGGGGGCGACGCTCCGAGCCTTCCCTGAACGCCGTCATCGGTCTCCCCGTCAGGTCGGGCGGCCCAGAACCGGAATAGCCGCGCGGCCCCGGGCGTTCCAAGGGACGGCGGAGGAGACGAGGTCCGTTCGGCTCGCATAGCCGCGGTGCGAATTGCGCGCGCTGCGACGAGGACGGTGGACGAGGACGGTGGAAAGGAAGCATGTGGTGACGAAGCCCACCTTGACGGTGATCATCGGATCGACGCGGCCGGGTCGCGCCGGCTTGCCCATCGCCGAATGGTTCGTCGAGCGCGCACGTCGCCACGGAGGCTTCGCGGTCGAGGTCGCCGACCTCGCGGAGGTCAATCTGCCGTTGCTCGACGAGCCCAACCACCCACGCTTGGGCAACTACCTGCACAAGCACACCAGGGACTGGAGTGCGCGCATCGAACGCGCGGACGCAGTCGTGTTCGTGACGCCCGAGTACAACTCGGGGTACCCCGCATCGGTGAAGAACGCCATCGACTACCTCCACGACGAATGGAAGTACAAGCCGGTTGGCTTCGTCTCGTACGGCGGGGTGGCCGCCGGGACGCGGGCCGTCCAGCAGCTGAAGCAGGTGGTCACGACGCTGAAGATGACGCCGGTGGTCGAGGCGGTGAGCATCCCGTTCCACACCCAGTTCATCGACGAGGACGGACGGCTGCAGGCGAACGAGGTGATGGAGCAGTCGGTCGACGCCATGCTCGACGAGCTGCTGCGGGTCGAGGCAGCGCTGCAGACGCTTCGCCCCGTCGAGGCTCGCGCCGCGTGACGGCAGGAACCCGTCGCCGGTTCAGCGGAGGCTGAGCTCGCGGCGGTAGACGCGAGCTGGGCCCATCGTCACGAGCGCCTCGGCCAGCGAGTCGAAGGCGGTCGCCGCCTCACCGTCCGGGTCCCGCAACCCGGTCGGCACCCCCTCGTCGCCTGCCTCCCGGAGCGCGGGCACGAGCGGCACCTGGCCGAGGAGGGGGACGCCGAGGTCGTCGGCGAGCGCCTGACCGCCCCCGCGCCCGAAGAGCTCGTAGCGGGTCCCGTCGTCGCCGGTGAACCAGCTCATGTTCTCGATCACCCCGCGGACCGACAGCTTCAGCTTGCGCGCCGCGAAGGCCGACCGCTGCGCGACGCGTTGCGCGGCGGGTTGCGGGGTCGTGACGACGAGCACCTCTGCCCGCGGCATGTACTGCGCGAGTGAAAGGGTGACGTCGCCGGTGCCCGGCGGCATGTCCACGAGGAGCAGGTCGGGATCGCCCCAGTAGGCATCGTCGAGGAACTGTTCGATCGCCTTGTGGAGCATCGGACCGCGCCAGATCACCGGCGTGTCGTCCGGAACGAAAAAGCCCATGGAAAGCACCCGGACGCCGTGGCAGAACGCGGGGACCACGGTGTCGCCGATCACAACCGGGTCGTGGTCGGCACCGATCATCTTCGGGACCGAGAAGCCGTAGACGTCGGCGTCGAGGATGCCCACGCGCTGCCCTGCCCGGGCCAGCCCGATCGCGAGGTTCACGGTCACCGACGACTTGCCGACGCCCCCCTTCCCCGACGAGATGCCGACGACCCTGGTCTTGGAGCCCGGCTGGAGGAACGAGGGGGTCGGCCGCCCCTGCCCCCCGTGGGTGTGGCCGGCGTGCCCCTGTTCGGCGTGACCCTGTTCGGCGTGGCCCTGCGGTTCCTGGCCGTCCTCGCCCGCGGCCGCATCGGCCCCGGCCATCCGCTGGCGAAGGCTCGAGCGCAGGGCGTCACGGTCGGCGTCGCTCATCGTCTCGAGGTCGACCGCCACCTCCC
>JASHYA010000121.1 GCA_030043315.1 Acidimicrobiales bacterium | reverse complement strand
GAGGGCATGCCGGCGGAGCTCGCGCGTCGTTGGGGGGACGCCTTCGTCGAGACGGGGGCGAGCCAGTGCGGCTTCTGCACCCCGGGGATCGTGCTGCGTCTGGCCGCGCTCGAGCCCCGTGCGGCCCGCGCCGGCAGACCGGTCGACGAGGCCGCGATCCGCACCGCGCTCGCCGCGCATCTCTGCCGGTGCACGGGATGGCAGTCGATCGTGGAGGCTGCGGGCGTAGTGCTGGGCGTGCCCGTCGGCCCGCCCACAGTCGGTGGAAGCACCGGTCCCGCGGTCCCGCCGGCCTCGGCGCGCTCGGCACTCCGAAGCCACTCGGCGGCGCGCGACCCGCTGTTCGCTGCCTGGCGGGCCCAGCTCGAGGGTCCCAGCTACCAGAGCTCGACGGTGGAGACGGCGCTCGGCGGCGCCGGCTTCGCAGACGACACCGCGCCACGCGGCGCGACCGTCGCCGTCCCTCGCGCCGACGGCTCGCTCGCGGTCGGGGCCGACCTCGTCGACGCCCGTCGTGCCGCCGAGAAGGTGCAGGGACGCAACTCGCCCATGCCGTTGCGCCACCCGCTCGAGCTCCCCGAAGGCGACTGGGCACTCGTGCTGCGCACCACCTGGGTCGAGCCGGCCTACCTCGAGCCCGACGCCTCCTGGTGCCTGCCCGGGGGTCACCCCGCGACGCCGCTCGCCAACGGCGGCGCGTTCGGTGGGAAACGTCGGTCCCCGGTCGCAACCGCCGCGCGGCTGCTCGCCGACGAGCGCGGGGAGCCGGTCCGCGTCGTGTGGGCCCGCGAGGACGTCGTCCGGCGCGGTCCGAAGCGCCCGCCGGTCGCGCTCGGGATGCGCGCGGACGGCTCCGGCGTGTTGCGGGTGGCCCGCACGCCGCGGGCGACCGGTTTCGCCGACTACGTCGCCACGGTGGCGTCCGTCGCACCCGGGCTCGAGGTCGTCCCGGTCGACGTCCCCGGCCCGCCGGTGTCGGCCGAGCTGCGCGGTGGCGGATGGGCCGAGGCGGCCGTCGCCGGGACGGTGCTCGCGCTCCGACGCCGTGTCGGCGGGGGTGTGCCCTCGGTGGTGCCGGAGCCGGGCACGCCGGTCGACGTCCGCGCGCCGTCCGGCGGGCGCGCCCGGGTGTCGGTGAGCCCCGAAGGGCCCGTGCACGTGGAGGTGTGGGCCGGCGCGGTCCTCGACGAGGTGGTGCTGCGTTCCTACTGCCTTGGTGCCGTGCACCAGGCGCTCGGTTGGGTCCGCTCCGAGGGGATCGCGGTCGACGAGGCCGGCGAGGTCCAGGACCTCACGATCCGTTCGTACGGCGTGCTGTCCGCGCGCGACACTCCCTGGGTGGACGTGACCCTGCACGAAGAGGACCGATGGCCGGTGAACGGCTCCGACGCGGTGTTCGCCGCGACCGCCGCGGCCGCGTGGATCACCGATGGGCTCGCGCCGGACTGGCCGACGCGACGAGCGACGCGCAGCGTCCGTTGAGCGCGCCCGATGGAGATCGTGCAGGGGGCGGCCGGCCCGTCGGCCCCTACCGTCCCGTCGTGCGGGCGGGGGACTGGGTGGTCACCTCCGGCCAGATCGGTGCGGTGCCCGGCCCCGGCGGGACCCCCCAGCTCGTGGAGGGCGGCACCGCCGCACAGCTCCGCCAGGTGCTCGCCAACGTCTCCGACGTCCTCTCCAGGGAGGGCGCGTCGCTCGCCGACGTGGTGAAGACGACGGTCTTCCTCGTCGACATGTCGGAGTTCTCGCTCCTGAACGAGATCTGGGTCGAGATCTGGCCGGAGCCCCGGCCCTCCCGCTCGGCGATCGGCGTTGCGGCCCTCCCGCTGGGGGCGCGTGTCGAGGTCGAGGCCTGGGCCTTCAAGCCACGGGGCTGAACCCCTTTTTCAGCCCGATTTACAGGTAGCCCCCGGTCGGCAGGTGGCGGGGTGGGACCGCCGCGCCGAACGCGGTACGGCCGCCGTACCGCTGCTGGAGCGCGGGGCCCATCTCGTCCGCCCTGTGGACGACGGAGTTGATCGCGGCGGCGAGCTGGGACTCGGCGAGCGGGTCCCCCACCACGTCGGAGAAGAGCACGACCGAGCCGTTCTCCCAGACCGCCTTCACCCAGTTGGTGGTGCGGTTGATGTCGTTGACGGCCACTTCGATGTCGTTCGGGCTCCCGAGGTCCCACAGGACCGGCGAGAAGACCCGCACGACCGGCACGTCCTGGAACACCCTGACGTAGGTGACGCTCGCTTGTGACCGGATGGGGATGTCGCCGTCCTTGTCCACGAGGACCTCGTCGACGCCGAGCACCGATCGCACCAATTCCTTCACCTGCGCGCGCAGCCCGTCCGCTGCCGACGTCGAGCTGGCCGGAACCTCGGGGCGCGGCTCTGTCAGTGCCGCGGGCTTCGCGTCCGCGGGTGCGACCGCCTGTGCGTGCTGTCCGCGCGCCAGCAGGTGGGAGAGGACGATCGCCCTCAGTGAGGGGCCGTTGCGGCACGAACGGAGATACTCCACCTCGGCGCGCGCCGAGCTTCCGGCGATCGACGCCGACCCGAGGCCTCGTGCGCGCAGCGCCGAGACCACGGACCGTCGCGCGGCCGGGTCCTTTGCGATCCAGCGGTCCCGGAGCGCCGTCCAGGCTTCCTTCACGAAGGTCTCGGTCGGCTCCGCCCCGAAGCGGCCTGCCAGTCCCCGCGCGACATCGCCCTCGATCCCGAAGTCGTCCTTCAGCTGCCGGAGCAAGCCGCCCGGCAGCGTCGACCAATCGAAGCGGGTCTTCGCCACCTCGGTACGCCCCTTCTCCGTCCTTCTCCGTCGCTCTTTTCCGTCGCCACGGCCATTGTGCCAGCCGCCCGGCTACTTCCAGCCCCAGCTACCGCTGGCCGAACCTCCCCTACCGCAAGTCGAAATAGCCCGGGACCGAGTCGTGGCGGGAATCGAGGTACACCTTGGCCTCCGGGAAACCGCAGAACCGCCCGTGGCTCCATCGGATCTCGACGTGGCCCTCGACGGTCACCGTCGTGCCGTCATCTCGACGGAGCACCTGTGCAGCCCAGCGGACCCTCGGCTGCGAGACCGCCTGGGGCTCGATCGTGAGCTCCTTCAGCTCGAACCGCTGACGCCAGTCCCAGGGCGTGGCCACGCGCAGCCGCAGGGACGCGTCCCCGTCGCTTCCGAGGATGAAGTACGGGGCCGGGTTGAAGCGCAGGAGCCTCCAGAGCAGCTGCTCCCGGTCGCCCTGCGTGGGAACCGCTTCGTTCCAGATCCTCGACGACTCGCGGCTGACCTCGGTGGAGAACTCCTCGTAGGCGGCGTCGAGCTCTCCGGGCCACGTTCGAGCGCACCGCGTCTTGATCGTCTCTCGACCGGCCGGCGTGAGATCCTCGATCTCTGGAGGGAGGTCGGCGGAGGACAGCTCTTCTCGGACCCGCCGGTAGAAGGTCCGGTACGCGTCTTCGCCGACGAGCAGGAACCAGTCCGTGTCCGACCTGCCGCCTCGGACAGCGAGCGCGCGCTGGAAGAGGTGCGCAGGCGACAGGTTCGCGAGGACCCGCGACAGGTACTTGCAACTCACGAGGAAGACGTGGTCGATCCTGAGATCGGCCGGGAGGAAGTCGTAGCCGGGCGGGTTGTGCGGGCCCTTCCACTCGATCGTGAGCGGGACGCGCCCCCGGAGACCGTCGTCCGCCCGGAAGAACGCCCGCCCGTTCTGCCACGCGCTGAAGACGTCGTAACGGTGGGCGGGGTCCCGCACCGCCTTCGCGACGCGTTCCCACTGCTCCGGTCCGACGTTCGACATCTCTCGAGGACGCCGCGCCACCGCCTCTTCGGCCGACGCGTAGGGCAGCGTCCCCAGGCCCGTCACGATCTCCGTGAGCTCGGTCTTGACACCCGGCATCGACTCGAGGAGCGACGCGCCCGCTGGTCAGCGCGCTGCCGCTGACCCGCTCACGTTCGCAACGACGCCTGGGCGTCGGACGCACGCTTGCGGGTGATCTCGCAGTACTCCGGGCTGATGTCGTAGCCGATCCACTTGCGCCCGGTGAGCACCGAGGCGACGGCCGTCGAGCCACTGCCCATGAACGGGTCGAGCACCCATTCGTCGCGGAAGGTGTAGAGCTGGATGAAGCGCTTGGGGAGCTCGACCGGGAACGGAGCGGGGTGGCCGACCCGGCTGGCCGACTCGGGGGGGATCTCCCAGATCGAGAGCGTCGACGCGAGGAAGTCCTCGGAGGAGATGTCGCTCTCGCCCTTGGCCACCCGGTCGAAGCGACCCTTCGAGAAGCACAGGCAGTACTCGTGGACGTCGCGGATGACCGGGTTGGCTGCGGAGCGCCAACTTCCCCACGCGCAATTTCCCCCGGCGCCCCGCGCCTTCTGCCAGATCACCTCGGCACGCATGTAGAAGCCGATCCGCGTCATCGTCGCGGTCACCTCGTGAGAGAGGGGGACGTACGGTCGTCGCCCGAGGTTGGCCACGTTGATCACGGCGCGTCCGCCGGGCTGCAGGACCCGGTAGGTCTCTTGAAAGACGCGTTCCAAGAGCGCGAGGTACTCCTCGAACGAGCCGTCGGAGTCGTACTCCTTCCCGACGTGGTACGGAGGAGAGGTCACCATCAGCGCCACGCTGTCGTCCGGCAGCTCGCGCATCTGCTCGGCCGAGTGCTCGAAGACCTCGTTCGCGACGTCGGGACGCGTGACGTGACGATCGTCGGTTTCGACGATCGAGATCAACGCGCGCCCGTAGTACGGAGAGGAGTCGTGACTCTCCCGGCGGCCGACCCCGAAGCTCCGCGTTCTCGTGCTCACTCGCCTGCCTCCATCGGGTCAAGGTACCCGAGGTCCTCGGCTCGCCCGCGGACCTGGGATCGTCCGGAGCCGACGCCGCCGGTGCGTGCTCGGGATGCCGAGGACGCCCCGGCACCCTACGCCGGCGGTGTGACGGGCCGGCCTCGTCCGGTCCGCGAGGGCCGCGCGTCCCGGATCCGCGAGGGCCGGGTGGGCCCGGTCCGCGACTGCGGCTCAGGTCGAGGCCACTCCTGGCGACCACGCGGGCTGGCCGAAGCGGTAGCCGACCGAACGCACCGTCTGGATGAGATGGGCGTGCTCCTCGCCGAGCTTCGCCCGGAGCCGCCGCACGTGCACGTCGACCGTGCGCGCGCCGCCGTAGTACTCGTAGCCCCACACCCGGTTCAGGAGCGTCTCGCGCGTGAACACCTTGCCGGGGTGTGCGGCGAGGAACCGGAGGAGCTCGTACTCCATGTAGGTGAGGTCGAGCACCCGTCCAGCGACTGCGGCCTGGTAGGTCTCGAGGTTCAGCAGGAGGGGCCCGTGCTCGACGAGGTCCGGGGCGGCGCTGCGTCCCGCGCGCCACAGCAGGTGCTCCATGCGAGCAGCGATCTCCGCAGGGCGGGAGGGCAGGACGCAGAAGTCGTCGAA
>JASHYA010000120.1 GCA_030043315.1 Acidimicrobiales bacterium | reverse complement strand
GTCGAAGGGTCTGCCGAAGCGCTCGGGGTGGCGGCGCGCGACGTCCTCGTGCACGGGCGCGACGAGGGGCGCCTCATCCCGGTCCACACGGTGCCGGCAGGATGGGCCGGTCCTCGGCCGGAGGGCGCCCCTTCGAAGTGATCCCGGGCCAGGTCGCCGTGTCCGCTCGCCGCGCCTACTTGCCGGCGCGGCGCTGCCAGCGCGTCGCTTTCAGCATCTTCTTGTGCTTCTTCTTCCGCATTCGCTTGCGGCGTTTCTTTATCAGCGATCCCATGGCTCGGGGCAGGTTACAGGGCCGGCGCGCCGGTCGCCACGTCGCCACCGCCGGAAAACCGGACCAAGCCGCATCTTTCGAGCCTGCGGAGATCCCGGATGGTCGAGGTCCGGGGGGTGGTCCCGGGATCCTCGAGGATCTCAGAGCCCCATCTTTTTCCCGATGGACGCTGCTCAGGTGGGGCGACGCACGCGCGGTGTGGTGCGCACCGGGATCGGCACCACCACTGGGCGCGGCGGCGGTCTCAGGGCGCCTGCGACGCCTTCGATGATCTCCGACGCACCGTCGACGACCCGTCGCCAGACGCGCCGGCGCCGCTGGCCCCGCTTCCCGCGCGTGCGACCGCCTCCGCCGTCACGGTCGTGCACGTCTCTCCTGGGCTGTGGTGTCCGTCGCCTCACCATGGTGGCCGCCTCACTGGAGCATCACTCCTGACAACGATTCTTCCCTGAGCACACGAGGGACGCGCCGCGCCCCCGCAACGTCGCCATGAACTTCCACTCCCGTCACCTCGGCCGGCAGCGGGGATCGTCGGACTCGTCCAGGTGGTCACTCGTCGTCGCTCCCGTCGGGGTCCCCGGCTTCGGGAGGTGGCACCGTCGGCAGCTCGAACCGGAAGATGGCACCGCCACCTGGAGCCAGCCCGGCCCACACCGATCCCCCCTCCGCCTGGGCGACCTGGGCGACGATGGCGAGACCGAGACCCGAGCCCGGCAGCGCCCGGGCCGCCGGGGCGCGGTAGAAGCGGTCGAAGACGTGGGGAAGGTCGTCTTCGGCGATGCCGGGGCCGTGGTCCCGGACCGTGACGACACCTTCGTGGCAGCCCACCTCCACCAGGCTCTGGTCCGGGCTCCACTTGAGCGCATTGTCCAACAGGTTGCCGATCGCCCGGTCGATCCTGTCGCGCTGTCCGCGCACCCACGAGGGGCTCGACGAGAGGGTGAACGTCACCTCGCGCGGACGGCCGTGCGTCGTCATCACCGCGACGGCGTCCTCGACCAGGGTGTCGAGCCGGAAGACGCGGGGTGGGGTAGGCCGCTGTTCGCCCCGCGCGAGCTCGGAAAGGTCTCCCACGAGCGTCGTGAGCTCGTTCATCTGGGTGAGCAGGTCGTCGACGAGCACCTCACGCTCTTCGGGTGAGAGCTGGTCGAGCCGACGGACCACCTCGAGGTTCGTCCGAAGGCTGGTGAGCGGCGTGCGGAGCTCGTGCCCGGCGTCGAGCACGAGCTGACGCTGCGCGTCCTGGGAACGTTGGAGGGCGCTCAACAGGTGGTTGAACGCGCGTCGGAGCCGTCCGAGCTCGTCCGGGCCGCCGGGGTCGAGACGCTTGCTCACGTCGGTCGTCGCTGCGACCTGTTCGACGGCGGCCGTCAGGTCGTCGAGGGGCACGAGGGCCGCGTGGCTGACGAGCCACGCGAGGAACAGCGCGAGCGCGATGCCGAGGAGGACGACGAGCGCGAGGATGAACCCGAGATGGGCGAGCTGACTGTCGACGCTCGCGAGCGGGACGACCACCTGCAGCGCGGCGGGGGCGCTCCCCACGTACCTGGGTTCTGTGAAGACTTCGACTGTTCCGACGCTCACGACCAGCTCTCGGTACGACGCGCCTGTGATTGTGAGGTCGGAGTAGAAGGAGGTGCCGATCGCGCTCCCGGCGACCGCCTTCACTTCGGGAGACACCTTGATCCCACCGCCCGCGATCACCGACCCTGAGGGCGTCACGTACTGGAAGACGCGGTAACCGAGCGCGCCTCCTCGTTGGATCCGTCCTGTGTGGGTCTGGATGGCCTGCGCCTCGGCTTGCAGGGTGCCGTCGACCGAGCTGATCAACGAGCTGCGCGCGGCGAAGTAGCTCGCGGCCGCGGCGGCGAGGATGGCGACGACGACCGCGATCGTCGCGACGACTACGAGCCTGTTGCGGAACGTCATGGCTCGCGCAGCACGTACCCCACGCCGCGGACGGTGTGCAGGAGCCTGGGCTCGTTCCCGGCTTCGGTCTTGCGGCGAAGGTAGCCGACGTAGACGGCAAGAGAGTTGGTCCCGGAGTCGAACGTGTAGCCCCACACGCGGTCCAAGATGACCTCGCGGGTCAACACCTGGCGGGGATGACGCAGGAACAGCTCCAAGAGGTCGAATTCGATGCGGGTGAGGGTGAAGACGCGGTCCCCGCGTCGCGCCTCGCGCGTGCCGAGGTCGAGGACCAGGTCGGCGAAGCGCAACGACTCGCCGCTGTCGGCGGGGCGCCTGCGGAGCAGCGCCCGAAGGCGCGCCTCGAGCTCCGCGAGGGCGAACGGCTTCACGACGTAGTCGTCCGCGCCTGCGTCCAGCCCGAGGACGCGGTCGTGCACGGCGTCCCGGGCGGTGAGGATCAGGACCGGCGTGTCGTCCCCCGCGCCACGGATCCGCCTCGCGACCTCCAGGCCGTCCATCCCGGGGAGACCCAGGTCGAGGACGATCGCGTCGGGGGGCTCGAGCGCGAGCGACTTCAGGGCTGCCTCGCCGTCGGCAACCAGCGTGACCTGATAGCCGTCGAGACGGAGCGCGCGGTCGAGCGCGGTCCGCACGCCGGGGTCGTCATCGACAACGAGGATTCGCATCTGCGCCGCCTCCTTTCCCGCAACGACGGCGCGGCTTCACGGGCCGCAATCAGATCTAGTCATGACAATACCGTTGCAACTGATCTCTTGAAGTCCCAGGTCGTGCGATCTTCCGAACTTCTTACCGGGCGGTCGCGGGGAACGCGACCTGGTTGAATGGAGACCGATTCCGGGGTAGTTCAATCGGCAGAACGTCGGCCTTTGGAGCCGGATGTTGGAGGTTCGAACCCTCCCCCCGGAACGTCGCCGGTGAGGTGCGCGAGTGCGCCGCCCGCCGGTCTCGTCCGTCGTCCGACTGCTATTTTCGGGCGATGCGCAAAAGAGCTGCTGGAGCTGCCGCGCTCGCGGGCAGCCTGGCACTGGTCTGCAGCGCCTGCGGCGGAGCGAGCCCGTCCGCGGCGTCGCACAAGGACCACCACGCACCGCCGCCCAGCACGTCGACGACGACCGCGCCACCACCCGCTTCGACCACCTCGACGACGGCGGCCGCCGCAAGTACAACCCGCTGCACCTTCGCCGACCTCACCATCTCGGTCGGCCAGAGCGGCGCGGGCCTCGGCCACGAGGGGGGTGTCATCCTGTTCGAGAACACGGGCACGTCGGCGTGCACGTTGTCGGGGTATCCCGGCGTTGCCGCGCTGAACTCGAGCGGGACACAGGTCCAACAGGCACGGCGCACCCCGAGCGGCTACCTCGGGGGGATGCAGACAGGTTCGACCACGCCGCCGGTGGTGACCCTCCAGGTCGGCGGGACGGCCTCCGCCTTCGTCGAGGGGACGGACGTCCCCGTGGGCACAGCGACGTCGTGCCCGACCTACGCGGGGCTGCTCGTCACGCCGCCGACAGCGACGCAATCGACGCGGCTCACACTGTCTCTGCCCGGCTGCTCACCGATTCAGGTGCATCCGGTCGTGAGCGGCACCACCGGCACGACCCAGTAGCGCTCCTGCGACACGAGGGGCGCTCGAAGAGCGCGCGGGTGAAGGTGAAGGGCGCTTCGGTGGGCGACCGCGCAGAACGTCGCTACGGGGAAGGTGGTGCGGGAGGGGCGCCTGGCGTTCCGGCTCCGGTGTGCGCGAGAAGGTGGGGGACGTCGAACCACGCCCACACGCCTCCGGTCTCGACCGGTGGGCCGAGCGCGTCGGTGACGTAGCCGATCACCGTCTGCGGGTGCAGGCCGAGGCTGTCGACCACCACCGCGTCGACGTGGTACCGGAGCAGGAACGTGCGGAGCGCGGCCACCGTCGTCGCGTCGACGGGCGGTGTCGGCTTTCCTACCTCTGTGAGGAGCCGCGTCCGGGCGAACACCGGTGTGTAGGCGTCCGCGAAGAGCCGTTCGACCACCCGAGGAGCGAGCGGCGTCGGCGTGCTGGTGCCGGTGTGCCCCGGGCCGTCGGGGACGAAGGCGTCGGCGCCGAACACCTTGTAGCGCAGGCCGGCCTCCACCTGGAACGTCAGGTTCCACTCCGACTCGGGGGCGAGGACGTAGGGGTAGGTGAGCACCGCGGCACCCTTGGGGATGCGGTCGACGGCGGCCGACGTGTAGAAGGCGGGCGTCGAGGTGCGAGCGGGCGGGTACGCCTCCGCCGGCAGCAGAGGGAGGAGCGCCACCACCGCGACCACCGCCGGTGCACCGAGGGGCACGAGACGGCGCGACCACTCCGGCCACGACCCCTGCCACGACTGCGACCACTTCGACCACCGCTCCGACAACGACCCCGGCCACCATCCGCTGCCGGACGCACCTGTACGGCGGGGACCCCTGGCGCGCGCCCTCGCGCGTACGGCCATCTCGTCGAGGCCGATGGCGAGCGAGGCGGCGGCCGCCATCTGGATGAAGAGGGAGAAGCGGACGGGGAGGATGTCCTTGACCAGCGGGAGGTGCTGGAGGATCCAACCCGGGAGCGGCACGCCGGTGTGGTGCCCGTTCACGACGAGCTGCGGCCCGAGCGCGAGGATCCCTGCGACGACCGCCATGGCGACGAAGAAGAGGAGCGCGCGCCGTCGGCGGAAGACCCGCGCGAAGACGGCGAGCACGACGATGAGCGGGATGCCGAGGTACATCCCGTTCTCGTTCGGATTGAACCCGACCAGCGCGTCGCCGTGCACCTTCAGCGCGGCCGGGGCGAGGAACTGGTTGGAGGTCGGCACCACCGGGCCGAGCAGGTCCCCCGGGAAGAGCGCGAGGGTCTTCAGCGGGTGCGGCGGCCCGACGACGTGCTGCGTGCCGTGCAGCTGGAACC
Source organism: Acidimicrobiales bacterium (assembly GCA_030043315.1). Classification (GTDB taxonomy): domain Bacteria; phylum Actinomycetota; class Acidimicrobiia; order Acidimicrobiales; family RAAP-2; genus JAJYVT01. The sequence goes on along the minus strand of JASHYA010000120.1, from coordinate 2,936 downwards.
ACAGCGGGTAGGCGAGTGCCGCCGCGCAGATCACGGCGCAGACCACCGCGGCGACCAGGACGTGCGGAGCCCGTGACCGCACTGTCTCCCAGCGGACGATAGCGAGCAGCACGACACCGCAGGCCCCCACCACCATGGTCATCGCGAGCACTTCGGGAGAGATGAAGTACTGGAGCACCAGCAGCACGCCGAGCAAGAGGCCGTCGCGAGCCGCGCTGTGGCGCTGTACGACCACGATCTCGTGCAGCAGCACGAGGACGATCGGCGGGATGAACACCGCGACCAGGAACAGGTGGCCGCTCCCCTGGCCGATCATGTACGGCGAGAAGCCGTAGAGGAGGCCGCCGACGAACGCGGCGAACCAGGAGCGCACCCAACGACGCAGCGCGAGGCACATCGCGAGGGCTGACGCGACGATCGAGACCACGAGCAGGATGGTGAAGGTGGCGACGGTCCCGATCGTGAGCTGCAGCGGCGCCGACACGACGGCGAGCAGCGGAGAGGCGGTGTTGATGAGGAGGTTGAAGCCCTTGGGGTAGTTCTGCCACGTCGAGAAGAACGGGTTGAGCCCGTGGGTGATCGCGTAGACGGGCCAGCGGAGGAACCAGACGGCCTGCGCCTGGTCGCCGCAGTTGCAGGCCGGCAGGCTCGGGTCGGGCGCGAACAGGACACGGTGGTAGGCGTAGATCGCGCCCGCCGCGTAGATGAGCGTCGCGACGAAGCCGGGCGCGACCTTGGACACGACGGAGCGCTTCGGGCGTTGGGTTGTCGGGGTGCCGAAGGGGTCTCCGACGCGGAGCGGGGCCCGGGTCGCCGTCATGCTGGCGGTGGCGCCTTCGGTGCCGCCAGTTGCGCCTCGCAGGCCGCCGGCCAGCGCGTCGGGGGACGCCGGTGAGGTCCCCTCAGCCATGGCGGGACACGCTATCCGCGGAGCCGCTGCGGCTAGCGGTCGCTGCTGCGCGACGAACGAGCGGTGTCGAGCGGCTTCTCCCCAGGCTGCCGACGATGCGCGTCTCCGCCACGGTCAGCGGGGCAAGATGAGCGGCATGAGCACCGGATCGCTCTCCGCCATGGTCCTTGCAGCGGGGGAGGGCACCCGCATGCGATCGGAGCGACCGAAGCCGCTCCACCGGCTCTGTGGCAGGCCGATGGTGCTCCACGTGCTCGACGCGCTCGCCGAGCTCGACATCGACCGCGTCGTGGTGGTCGTCGGCCACGGCGCCGAATGGGTGGGTCGCACGCTCGTCGACCACGCGCCGAAGAACCTCTCCATCGAGCTCGTCACCCAGCACGAGCAGCTGGGCACCGGAGACGCCACGGCGGTCGGGCTGACCGGGCTGCCCGACGACGCAGGATCCGGCGACGACCAGGACGGTGACGTGGTCGTGCTCCCGGGTGACACGCCGCTCGTCCGGCCGCCGACGCTGGCCGCACTCGTCCGGCACCACCGCGAGCGGCAGGCGGGCGCGACGCTGCTGACGGCCGACGTCGCCGACGCCGTCGGCTACGGCCGCGTGGTGCGCGGCAAGGACGGGACCGTCGTCCGCATCGTCGAAGAGCGGGAGGCGACCGCAGAAGAGCGGTCGATCACCGAGATCAACACGTCGATCTACTGCTTCCGACGGAGCGTCCTCGCCCCGTCGCTCCGGAGGCTCAGGCCCGCCAACGAGCAAGGCGAGTACTACCTGACCGACGTGGTCGAGGTGCTGTCCGAGGCCGGCTACAAGGTGGAGGCGCTCGTCGTCGCGGACCCGATGGAGGCGGCGGGCGTCAACGACCGGGCGCAGCTGGCCGTGGCCGAGGCGGAGCTGCGCGACCGCATCAACGAGCGGTGGATGCGCCGCGGGGTCACCATGTGGGACCCCGAGCACACCTACGTCGACGCAGACGTTCAGCTCTCGCCGGACGTGTCGTTGCTACCCGGGGTCGTCCTGCGCGGCGAGTGCACCGTGGGCGAGGCCGCAGAGATCGGACCCGGGTCCACGCTCGTCGACACCCAGATCGGCGAGCGGGCCGAGGTGCGCAACAGCATCTGCGTCGGCGCGGTCGTCGGCCCGGGAGCCCGGGTCGGCCCGTTCGCGACGCTCGGCCCGGGAGCCGTGGTCGGACCGGAGGAGACGGTCCCGCCGTTCACGAGCCTCGGAGGCGACGTCGGCGGGCTCGACAACCGTTCCTGAGGCCGTCGCTCGTCGAGCCCATGGGTCCCGTCACCGCAAGGCGACCGAGACCCCGCAAGTCCCAAGGGATACTGCGGCTCCTCGTCCAGGGGGTCCGCACGCCGTGCCACCTACAAGCTCTGCCCTTTAGGGCCGAGCCGTTGACCCCGGCGCCCGACGAATCCTCTAACTGACATGGAAGTTTCTTACAACGCTGTCAGTTTGATCGGCGTCGGTTTCTGAGCCGAACCTCCTTGGGCACTGAGCGACCGGCGGCAGCACCGCCTGGTGGCGGCCTTCGCCCTCCTCGAGGACGGGCCGGAGGGTCAGAACGCCGATTTCCCCGTCACGCTGCTCACCGGTCCGGGCCCGCCGCACGGTCCAGTCGAGGGAGGTAGCGTCAGCGGCGTGGAGTTCATCCCGCGGCGCCGGCTCGTCCTCGTGTCGGGCCGGTCCCACCCGGTCCTCGCCCAGCAGATCGCATCCCACCTGGGTGTCGAGCTGAGCGAGCCGAACCTCCGGGAGTTCGCGAACGGGGAGATCCACTGCCGCTACGACTCGTCGGTACGCGGCTGCGACGTCTTCATCGTCCAGACCCACTGTGGTCCGGTGAACGACTCGCTGATGGAGCAGCTCATCATGATCGACGCGGCCAAGCGGGCGTCGGCGAAGCAGATCACCGCGGTCTGCCCCTACTACGGGTACTCCCGCCAGGACCGCAAGTCGACGGGGAGAGAGCCCATCACGTCCAAGCTCGTGGCCGACATGCTGTCGGCGGCA
>JASHYA010000119.1 GCA_030043315.1 Acidimicrobiales bacterium | reverse complement strand
TCTTCCTCTCCGGAGCATGGGCAGGTGACGGTGACAGTGACGCCTTCAACCAGATCTTCTCCACCCAGTCGACAAACGGGTACACATGGTCCGTCCCGACTGTCGTCGAGAGCACCGACTACACGTTCTCCGCCTCGCAGAAACAGGAGACACAGATCGCCCACACAGGGAACACAGGTCACACAGGTCACAACCATGCTTACACACGGCTCGGCATCTCGGCCTACTACTCGGGCAGGACGTACGGGCCGAGCGTGGTCCAGCACACAGGCAAGCTCACGATGGTGTTCGCCGGGTACCGTCTGGCCAAGCCGATCAGCCTGACGACCGGGACAAGCTACGGCACCGGCTACGGCGGGGCTCCGCAGTACACGATCGGCCCCAAGACAGCTGCGCTCTACCGGAGCATCCTCACCGTGAACCTGTCGGCCCCCGTGTCTCGACCGCCACACTGACTCACCCGGGTCCAACCCCGTGTCCGCGTGCGTGAGAACAGGGGCGCGTCCGGATGCAACTCACGGCCGGCAGTCGCACGACGCCGGACGTCTTCTTGGCGCTCGATGGCCAGGTTGCGCACGACGAGCGCACGGGCCAACCGGTCCATCGACCACCTCATCCAGCACCTGAGGTCTGTGGCGATGACGGGGGGAGGCCCGAGCGTCAACCACCCCTGGGGCCCCGGGCGACCGCAACCTGCGGCGCCTACCGGCCCGCTGCGGCCGGCGACCAGTCGACTGCGATCGGGCGTCGACGGAGGAAGCGGGGCCGGGCAGTGGCTGCAGGCCGGTCGGTAGTCCAGGGGGCCGGGGTCGCCCGGGTCAGCCCGGCCAGACCGCGGATCGCGCGGTCATACCCCGACCGGATCCACGCGTAGCGCCGCCAGCATCTCTCGCGGTTCTCGTCGGCTACGGCCAGCAGGTCGGGAAGGCGTTCGAGGGCGGCCATGTATTCGCTGCGGTCGACCGCGATGGCCGGGGGCGGCTGCTCGGCTGCCCCGATGAGGTCGGTCAGCTTTCTCGGAGGTTCCAGCGGCAAGCCGGCGGCCAGGCCGATCTTGACGGCGGCCGGCATGCCGTAGGCCAGCAGCATCATCGGTCCTCGGGCGTCTACCGCCGTGACCGGCGCTGTAGTTTCCAGGCCTGACAGCAGCAACGCCGCCGCGTCGAGGACGGTACCGACCGAGGCCACCCACGACTGACCCGACGTCCCTTCGGGGAAGTAGCAGAGGGCGGGGAAGGCACAGTGGGTCTGATCGAGGTCGAGCATCCAGTTGGTCGCGCTCCGCCACAGGTCGTCGTTTTTGAGGATGTCGAGCCGATCGAGGCTGGCCAGGAGGTCGACGGGGGAGGAGGGCGTGCCGGCGAAGGGGCGGAGCAGGCTGATCCCCATCTCGCGCTGGTTGTGGGCCGCGTAGATGGTGGGCAGGTAGCTGATCAACAGGGCGACCAGACCGAGCCCGATGGTCGCCTCGACGAAGGTCAGCCAGATCCTTCCGACGCCGTTGGGCTGTGCGAAGCCCAGGGTGAAGAGAGAGGAGCCACTGATCTCGAAGGAGTGTTGCACCGATCCGGTTCCGATTCCCCAAAATACGAACGAAAAGCCGAAGGTGACGGCCAGGGTCCAGACCAGGGGCAGGGTGACGAGGGCCATCGGCGCGTAGAGGGTGCGGCAGCTCTCTTGGACGAAGGCGTGCCTCCAGCTCCGGACGAGCACCCGATCGGCCATGGCGAAGACCGCGCGCGAGATGCGGGTAAAACCGTTGCGGGGTAGCACCACGGTTTCAAGGGCGGAGATGAGCACGGCCATGACGAACACGACGCCGACAACGAGCGAGACGGCCTTCAAGACGATCACTGGGGGGACCCGCTTCCCGTGGACACCGGTGCTCTTGGTGCATGCAGCATCGCGTGAGGCGGACTTTGCGTGCCAGCGACGCCGGTACTCGTCCCGGAGGACGGGCGCGATCGAGCTGTGACGCCGCCGGGAGCGTCCTTGAGACCGGCGACGCCGACGGCGTCGTCTGCGTGCCCGACGCCCCTCCGGCCACCCGCCACCGATTCCGCGGGCAGAGCGACGGCTCGTGGGTTCCCTCGTCGCCGCCGATGCCCAGCCGGCTGGGAGGGCTTCAGCGTGAAGGAGGTCGCCGACGCCGTCAGCCTCCCCCTCAGCCTCCTCCTGCCGGAAAGCGGGCGAGCCCTACCAGCTCGCCCACGGCCTTGAGGCGTGAAAGGGAAGAAAGTCGACGACGTGGTGCTCCGCGAGGCCAGGGGATCGCCGAGCGGTTGCGGCGCCCGCCCGCCTCCGCTCGGCCGTGCCGATTCCGTTGACACGACGTTCGCCCGCGCTGATGCACCCTCTGCCGCTGTTGGATCGATAAGCGCGAATCGCACGTTGGGGACACTTCTCATTCGTGCGCCACTCATCCGTGCCCGGCGTTGCGCGCTCTCCTGCCCGTTGCCTCGAGTGGGACAGAGCACATCAGCCGACGGGTTCTTGATGAACCAACGACTACGGTCGCGACGTGCCCACCGAGATGCGCCTCGACCCAGAGCTTGAGAACGTCATTCAAGAGTCGAGGCGTCTCGCGGAGTCGTCAGGGGACTTGCGCTCGGAACCGCCGGAGCCGTTCCAGACTGGGCTGCCACACAATGTCGCAACCGTAATTCGTCAGTGGGTCGACGATGGGGGGTACGACGAGGCGGTTGCCGGGGTCACGGGAGAGGATCCGGACCTCGCCGACGAATAGCCGGAGGCGGATATGACCGTCGTCATCGATGATCTCATTCTCCTCGAGGCCCCAGTACTTGGTCGGCACTGACCCGGAGCCCGGTCTTCCTGAGCCACCACGAGGTGCTCGCGGATGAACGCGCATCACGTTGGCAGGGGGGTTGGACCGGATATCGAGGTTGGGGCTGCTTGCCCTCTTCGTCGGACCGGCCTACGTTGCACTCGATCAACCTTCCCAGATACGAGTGGGGATCCATGTTCGCCAGCAACCGCTCTGAGTACGAGGCACCGTGTCCGTTCGGATCCCCCGCCGAGCAGGCTGGTTGTTCTGCTATGACGGTCAATGCAGTCGACAAGACTTCCAGTCCATACGGCGCAGAGATGGGTTGGGCCCGATGAGGCGCACGGTGTTGCGGGCGGACACCGTCATCGCCGGAGACGACCTCGTTCCGCTCGAAAACTGCTTCGTGGTGGTCGAAGACGGTGTCATCGTCTCGGTGGGTCCAGATTGCGACGAGTTGGCTGTCGATGTCGAGCTTGGTGAGCTGACCGTCGTACCCGGATTTATCGACACGCACGTCCACCTCAGTAGCGACGCGAGCCCCCACCTAGATCTGAACTCTTCCCTTGATCTTGCCACGTTGCTCTTGCGGCGAGACTCCTCCGACGATCTGACGACGCTGCTGTTGCAAATTGTGTCGAATGTCCAGAGGTTCTTGCGTGTCGGCGTGACGACGGTTCGAGACCTAGGAGGACCATTCACTCTCGGTTCCGAAGTACGTGACGCCATCAATCGCGGAGAGATTTTCGGCCCGCGGCTGCTCGTCGCCAACCGCCCGATCACGGTGACGGGTGGACATGGCCATCGGATCGGTATCGAGTGTGATGACACAGTGGCGCTGCGTCGAGCCGTACGCCAGCTAGTCAAAGACGGTTCCGACTGGGTGAAGGTGATGGCGTCGGGCGGGTTCGCGAACTTTCGCCGGTCGGAGGGCAAGGCTCCGTACTTTCCCCTTTTCACCCTCAATGAGATGCGCACGATCGTCGACGAGGCGCACCGGTACGACCTGCCGGTTGCGGCGCACTGCCAGAACCGCGAAGCCATCGCAGTGGCATTCGAGGCGGGTGTGGATACCATCGAACATTGCACGTTCGCGGCCAGTCCGCACGCTGTACTCGACGAAGATCTTGTTCGGGCGATCGCGGAGCGCGGTACTCCCGTCGTGCCGACTGTGAACAACTACTGGCTTACGATCGGTGTCCCGTGGGCGCCCAGGGATATCGCCCTGGCGAACCTCCGGCGACTGCACGAACTCGGTGTCCGACTCGTCGCGGGAACGGACATGGGACTTCCCACCACGACTCCCGAGATGTATGCCGAGGGGCTCAAGGTCTTCGACGCGATCGGAATGGACCCACGCCAAACGCTTGCTTCGGCCACGACGCTCGCCGCTGACGCGATCGGGCTCGCAGAGGTAACGGGTTCGATCCGCCCGGGGCTTGCGGCCGATCTTGTGGCTCTTGCCGGGAACCCCCTCACCGACGTGGACGCGTACAGCAGGCCGCGGGTGGTTGTCGCGCGTGGACAAGTCCTCTCCTTCGGCGCGTCGGTGCGCACGCCGACGGGATCTGACCGAGCGCGGCGATAACGCAGGTCCTTCGAGGAGCGAAACCTGGTCGACGTCCAAGGGCGTCGCTCCGGCGCTTTCAGCTCGAGGGACCGGTGGGCCGATGGTCGTTGTGATGCCCTCAGGAATCGGACCCCGCTGCTGGGGCTGCGTCGCCGCCCGACGGCGCCAACCCGTACACCCGGCGTGCGTTGTGTTCGAAGATGGCCGCCTGCTCAGCGCTCGACAGGTCCGAAGTGACCTCCCGGTACATGCGGCAGACCTCGTCGTAGGGCGCGGAAAGGGAGGAGACGGGCCAGTCGGAGCCGAACATGAGCCGGTCCGGCCCGAAGGCTTCCAGCACCGCCTCGAAGGAGGGGCGCAGCTCGTCGGCGCTGGCCGATGCGCTGTGCGTGCCCGAGAGCTTGCACGTCACGTTCGGCAGTGCGCCGAGGCTGCGGATCGCTTGGGTCCAGCCGTCCGTCGTGGCTCGTTCCTCGGACCCGACCGGTGGGTTACCCATGTGATCGAGCACGAAGCTCAGCTCCGGCAGACTCTGAGCTGCGGTCACCGCTGCCCTCAGCTGGAGAGGGAAGGCGACCACGTCGAAGCAGAGTCGCTCCTCCCCCAGGGCGCGCAACCCGTTCAGCACCTGGGGGCTGACCAACCATGTCGGATCAGCCTCGTTGAGCAGTGGGTGTCGTATCCCGCACAGGAACGAACCGCCGGGTTCTGCCCGGAGCCGAGCCACCGCGTCGCGCACGCCGGGACCGGTCACGTCCACCCACCCCACGACCCCGGCGAGCAGACCGTCGCCCGCGGAGCCCGCGGTCGGGGCTCCGTTGTACCCGATCCCGGCGGCGAGCCCCAGGAGGTCGCGGGTCTCCCACCCGTCGTTCACGGTCTGGATGACCACCGTCCGGGTCACGCCGGCTCCGACCGCGAGGGGGGCGAGCTCGGCGAGCGTGGAACGTCTGCGCAGTCTGCCCAGCTCCTCTTCGGTGGCCCACGCCTGGCCACCCATGAGCCAGTCGTATTCACGAAGGACGGGGTCCCACAGGTGGTGATGCGCGTCGATCACGGACCCGATCCTGCCAGCACGGTCAGGGCCGGGCCGACAGCCGCACGGAGCCTGCGGGGCGCTTGACAGGCTTCTTTCGTCTGAGCAAACATATCAAACATCAAAACTGCGGCGTTGTGGCCCTCTCCAGGTGTGCGCCCACGCCGTCGCCTACTCAAGGGGGGACCACGACCGTGCAAATTTCGAAGCGCGTACGGGGTGCAGTGCTCTGGAGCGGGGTCGGAGCCTTGCTCGCGGCCGGGTCCGTAGCCGCCGGCGTCTCGGTCGCGGCCGCTTCGCAGAAGCGTGCCGCATCCTCCGTGAACAAGAACGTCATCACCTTCGCCGAGAAGCCCGGCCAAGCGCCGAATTACATCTTCCCCTTCGTCACAGTCGCTTACAACACGGTCCCGAACGGGGACGAGTTCGACAATTTCATGTACCGCCCGCTCTATTGGTACGGGAAGAACGGCAAGCCGACACTCGACGAGGCGCTGTCGATAGCCAACCTGCCGGTGACGTCAAACGGTGGCAGGACGGTCAAGATCACCCTCAAGAAATACTCGTGGTCGAACGGGACCAAGGTCACTGCGACAGATGTGCTCTTCTGGATGAACCTCTGGCACCAAAAGCCATCAAGCTTCGCCGAGTGGTTCCCAGGAGGCCTGTCGATGCCGACAAGCGTGAAGAGCTTCAAAGTCACAAGTTCCACCTCGTTCACGTTCACCTTCGACCGCGCCTTCAACGTTCAGTGGCTCCTCAGTGACGAGTTGTCGACGATCGTTCCCATCCCACTCGCGTGGACAAAGACGTCGGCCGGCGCGTCTGCCGGATCGGCGCACTGCGCGACCGCGCCGTACGGGACCGCGAACGCGGCGTGCAAGGCCGTGTACGACTTCCTTTCAGAGCAATCGGGGCTGAACCCCACAAACCCGAGCGCGTCGACCAACGCGCTGGCGACGTACGCCACGAATCCCCTCTGGAAGATCGTGGACGGTCCCTGGAAGCTCAAGTCGTTCGGGCCGACAGAGCCGGTGGTCATGGTGCGGAACGACACATATTCAGGCCCGAACAAGCCGACCTACAAGGAGTTCATCGAGGAGCCGTTCACGACAGCCTCTGCCGAGTACTCGGCGCTCGTGCAGGGGTCGATCGACGTCGCCTACTACATCCCCCGGACAGAGATCACGTCCCCTGCCAAAGCGCCGTCGCGTCCGACACAGACACTGAAGCCTGGCGCGAACAACCCGCGTCTGGCGCGCACATACACGCTCAAACCCGTCTACGAATGGGGTTTCAACGCGATCGTGGAGAACGAGCGGTCGACGGCCAACAGTGGAGCGGCCGGTGCACTGCTCCGCCAGCTCTACGTCCGCCAGGCGCTCCAATCGCTCATCACACAGAAGCTGTACATCGACACCCTGGAGAAGGGGTATGGCGTGCCCGACTACGGGGCAGTCCCGGTCTGGCCACGGAACGCGTACTCCTCGTCGTACGAGGCGTCCAATCCATATCCCTACAACCCCAAGCATGCCAAGGCGTTGCTCACGTCCCATGGATGGAAGGTCGTGCCCGGCGGGGTGAGCACGTGCGAGAAGCCGGGTACGGGCGCCGGCCACTGCGGTGCGGGGATCGCCGCGGGAACGAAGCTCGAGTTCACAATGCGGTACGCGTCTGGCACAGCGGCGATCAAGAACGTCACGGACGCGGAGCGCTCCAGCTGGGAGGGGGCGGGGATCCGGATGAACCTCATCGGCCAGACCTTCGACACGATCGTTGGCTCCTCGACCCCATGCCCGCGCGGCTGCAGCTGGCAGTTCGCTGCGGTCGGGCTCGGGTGGGACTATGGCGGCACGGTCTATCCGAGCGGTCAGAACCTCTTCGCCAAGGACGCGGAGTCGAACTACCCGAGCTTCACAACACCGACCGTGAACAAGCTCATCGAGGACACGATCACGGTTACAAGCAAGACGGACTTCACGAAGTATGAGAACCTGATCGCCAAGGAGCTCCCGGACATCTGGCAGCCGGAGATGGTCACAGTCGCCGAGATCCACAAGGGCATCGCTCACCCGCCGCTCAGCCCATCGGACAACACCACACCGGCGACACTGCACTGGACCTAGGCGGCCGGGCACGAGGGGGCGCGACGACGTAAGCGCCTCGCCGAACCGCCGGCGTCTCGCGCTCCGGTGGGGGGTCACGGTCACAGCATTGACGGTCTCAGAATGGATCGTGATGGTGGAATCATGTTCCATCAAAAGGAGAGGACGACGGGCGATCCGGAAGCGACGGACGAGGCACAGGATCGGGGGCATCGCGGCATGCGCCTGGCCCGAACTGCGACCGCCGCCGTCCACATCGACGCCTCTCCCGAGGAGGTCTGGGAGACCGTCGTTGACATCGGCCGCCAAACGGTCTGGAGCTGCGAAGCGGCCGGATGTGAATGGATCAGTCCCTTCAACCGTGTGGCACCAGGAGCCAGGTTCCGCGGCCACAATCGGCGCGGCTTTCGCCGTTGGACGCGGGAGAACGAAGTGACCGACGTCCAAGCCGGCCGGATTCTCGGTTGGCGGACGCTGCCTTCTCGCCTCTACCCGGACTCAACCGACTGGCGGATCGAGCTTTCGGCAGAGGGCGACGGGACCGAGGTGCGTGAGACTTACCAAATTCGCCGCCTCTCCCGAGGCTTCGAGATCTTCCTGTACTGGTTCAACCCGGGTCACCGTGAACGAGGTTCGGACTTGGACGGGGATCTTCGCCGGCTCAAGGACTGCGTTGAAGGGGTTCGTGGCTGACAGGCCCTGTTGACTCGCCTCGATGGCGCACAACGGTTGGTGGTCTCCGGGTCCACGGCGAGCCGTGGTCGGTGGCGGAAACGGCGGTGACCGCTCTGCAGCTCGTGGCTTGCTCGATTTCGCTCCAATCTCAGGAGCACGCCGCATCAGGCCTACGAGAAGCCACGCTCGTCAATCGCGGATCTTCGTGGACTTGGACATTCCGTGCACGGCGGTGAGGCGGTCCTGAGCCGCGCGCGGACATACTGTTCGAGTGGCGGAACGACGCACTGATCCACGTCCGGCCACGGAACTCGATCTGCCCGCGCTACGGGAGATCGTCAACGCTGCCTACAGCAAGTACCTGGCCCGCATGGACCGTGCACCGGCCCCGATGCTCGAAGACGTGCGACCGCACATCCAGGCGAGCGAAGTGTGGGTCATCGGCCGACCGATCAGGGGCCTCATATGCCTGATACCTACCGATGATGCCCTGCTCGTTGACAACGTCGCGGTGCACCCCGGCGCTCACGGCCGCGGGCTCGGACGGCGGCTCCTGGATTTCGCAGAGGAAGAGGCCCGACGCCAGGGCTTCGGACGCCTCTGCCTCTATACCAACGAGGTCATGACGGAGAACGTCGCCCTTTACTCGCACCTCGGCTACCGGGAGATCGACCGGCGCACCGAGGATGGTTATCGGCGTGTCTTCATGGAGAAGGTTCTGCAGCCAAGCGAGACGTAGGACGTACGGCTGACGGCGACCGTCTCGTCGACGGTCCATCTGAAATGGCACGTGCCCTGTGTCGAGCGAGCTGGCTTCGGTCAGTTGGTGGCGATGGCCTGGAGAACGTCGAGCCGGGCCGCCCGACGGGCCGGCCAGGTCGCCGCTCCGAGACCAAGTGCGCACGCAAGCACGAAGAACGCGACCAACTCCGCGATTGGGACTGTGGTGATCGTCACACCCTGGGAGCCGAGGGACGCGACCAGGGCCACTCCGAGTCCGGCCCCGAGAAGCAACCCGATGATGGCGCCGAAGGCGGCGAGGATCACCGCCTCGGAACGGATCATGGTGCGGACCTGGTGGCGCCGCATGCCGACTGCACGCAGGAGCCCGATCTCGCGAGTGCGCTCGAGCACCGACAGCATGAGCGTGTTCACGATGCTGATGAGAGCGATGAGCACGGCGAGCGCCAGAAGGGCGTAGACCAACCCGAGAACCCGGTTGACCTGTGCGGTCTCGGACTTCTTGAATTCCGCGGCCGTCTGGACCTGAAGGCCGCGGTAGGGGGCGACGGCGTGCCGCACGAGCATCTCGACCCGGGAGCTGCCGTCGGTGTCGAGCAGAACAGCGCCAGGGGTGGGATCGGCGTAGTGGCTCCGGTAGAAGGCGTCGCCGATGAGGTAGCTGCCGATGACCGCGTTGGGCTGGTAGATGCCCCCGACACGCATCGTGGTCGGTCCGCTGAGGGCGAACTTCACCCTGACGGGATCGCCGACGGCGAGATGGTTTCGACGAGCCGTCGTGGAGTCGACGAGCAGGCTGCCGTGCCGCAGCGATCCGAGGCTCCCGCTCACCATGTGGACGATGATCGTGTCGGCCAGGCCTCCGCTGGAGATGGCCTTCAACTGCTCGACTGTCTGGCCGACCTCGAACTGGCCGCCGTAGACGACCGTCGAGGCGGTGACGCCGGGAAGGGAGGCGAGCACGTGCGGGAGTCCCGGGTTGACGGTCCCGGCCTCGTCGCTCGAGGTGGTCGAGACGATGAGGTCCGCCCGCACCGCGCTGTCGAAGCTGCCCGTGGTCGAGCGCGAGGCAGAGGCGCTGTAGATCGCCATCACCGCGACCAGCGCCATGCCCACCATCAGCGCCGCTGCCGTCTGCGCGGTCCGGCGGGGGTTGCGGATCGAGTTCTCCCGGCCGATCCGGCCTCCTACCCCGAGGACCCGCACGAACGGGCGACCGATGACGCTTGCGAGCGGTCGTGAAAAGGTCGGCGCGAGGATCGCGACGCCGAGAAAGATGGCCGCCGCGCCGAGACCGACCAGGCTCACCTCGGGCTTGGCCAGGCCGGAGGCGAGGAAGACCACTCCGAGGGCGAAGAGGACGGCACCGGCGACCGCTCGACGTCGAGCCGGGAACCCGGCGTCGAGCTCGCGGTCGCCCAGGGCGGCGACAGGCGGGACACGCACCGCGCGGCGTGCCGGGCCGAGGGCAGAGACGACCGTGACGCCGACGCCGACAGCCAGTGAGACGATCACGGTGCGGGCCTCGAAGACGAGGGCTCCTGCCGGCAGGGTGATCCCGAAACCGCGCAGGAGCTCCTCGATGCCGAGCGCAGTGAGGACGCCCAGACCCAGCCCGATCCCCGAGGCGAGGAGCCCGACGATCGCCGCTTCGGCCAGCACCGAGCGGAACACCTGGCGGCGGGTGGCGCCCACGGCCCTGAGCAGAGCCAGCTCCCGGGTGCGTTGGCCGACGAGGATCGAGAAGGTGTTGAAGATGGTGAAGGCTCCGACGAAGAGGGCAATCAGGGCGAAGATGAGGAGCGCGGTGGAGAAGAAGGACAGGTCCTGGTCGATCGAGCTGGTCTGCTCGGCGAGCACGGTCTTCCCGGTCACCACCTGCACGCCCTTTGGCAGCACTCGGGCGATGGCCCGTCCGACGGCTGCCTGGTCGGTCCCCGGCCGGGTCACGATGTTGATGTTGCTCAGCTGCCTGGGTTCTTGCATGAGCCGCTGGGCCGTTGGGAGCGTGAAGCCGGCCAGGGTCACGCCGGCCAGCGTGTTCGCCGAGCCGTACTGGGCGATTCCCGAGATCGTGAAGGTGTCCGTCCCGAGCGCGGAGAGGATCTTCACGCGCTGAGCGACGTGGAAGTGGTACTTCTGGGCGGTGGCAGCGTCCATCACGACGTCATAGGGAGCCGAAGGCGCCCGGCCTTCGACGATTCGCAGATCGGAGACCTGGGGGTTCGGGTCGAAGTTCACTCCGAGGGTCGGCTCCCCGCCATTGGCGATGAGCGTCCCGTCCGGAGCGACGAACTGGACGGATCCCGAGACTGTTCCCTCCGCCACTTCTACCCCCGGCACCTTGCGGACGGTGGCGAGGAGCGACTCGGAGATGGGGTTGCGTGTCGCCGTGGCTGCGTCCTTGGTCGGGAACTGGGCAACGCCGCGGACCTGGAAGTCGATGTTCTGGTAAATGGAGCCAACAAGGGCGTCGAAGGTGGCGTGCAACGTGTCGGTGAGCACATAGGTCCCGGCGATGAAGGTGACGCCGAGGATGATGGCGATGGCAGTGAGCGCCAGACGCAGTTTGTGGGCGAGGATGCCCTTGAGGGTGACCCGTCCCATGTCAGGATCCGAGGGTCCGCATCCGCTCGAGGACCGAGTCCGCCGTCGGGGCTTCCAGCTCGTCGACGACCCGCCCGTCCGAGAGGAACACCACCCGGTCGGCGAAGGACGCGCCGTGCGGGTCGTGGGTGACCATGACGATCGATTGGCCCATCTCCGCGACGGAGTGCTGCAAGAAGGTGAGCAGCTCTGCGGAGGCGTTGGAGTCGAGGTTGCCGGTCGGCTCGTCGGCGAAGACCAGCGCCGGACGGTTGATGAGGGCTCGGGCGCACGCCACGCGCTGCTGTTGTCCCCCCGACATCTCACTGGGACGGTGACCGAGGCGGTTGGCGAGGCCGAGCTGGGTGACCAGGTGATCGAACCATGACTTGTCGACCTTTCGACCTGCCAGATCGACGGGCAGGGTGATGTTCTCGGCCGCGGTGAGGGTCGGCACCAGATTGAAGGACTGGAAGACGAAGCCGATCCGGTCACGGCGCAGCTCGGTCAACCGGCCGTCGCCGAGCGAAGTCAGGTCCGTGCCTTCGATGAGACTCTGCCCTGAGGTCGGGCGGTCGAGGCCGGCCATGCAGTGCATGAGGGTCGACTTTCCCGACCCCGACGGTCCCATGACCGCGGTGAACCGGCTCGCCTCGAAGCGGACCGACACCCCGGCCAACGCGTGGACCTGAGCCTGGCCGGCACCGTAGGCCTTGACGAGATCGATGGCCCGTGCGGCCTCGACGACGTTCGTAGTAGTCGCTGTCATGTTGACGAGTTTGCGGCCCGAGCCCGGCGCTGTCGTCAGCCCGCCGGTTGGGTTTCGAAGGCCCGCGCTGGGACGAGGACGGGACGAGCCCGGTATGACGTACGCCGACCGATTCATACCGGGATCCACCCTCCGGGCTGAGGGCCGGCGGTCGTGATTGGGCGATAATTGAAAGGTGTCGAGCCGCCTGAACCGGGTTACCTGGGCGGCGATCGCGACCGTCGTGGTCGTCGTCGGGATCTCGGTGTTCACCCTCCCGTACGGGGTGACCCGGAACCTCGTCGACTTGGTCGATGCCTCCGTCATCGGAGCGCTGGCCTTAGGAGTGCGGGTGGTGGTTCAGCGCTCCCCGTCCCGGCCGCTGCTACGCCGGATGCTGCCCTATCTCCTCGCAGCGAGCGTGGTGACCTGCGGGTGGGCGGCGCTCACCAGCAGCGGAGCGCCCTTCGTCGTCCTCGCCGCCATGGCCGCGGGTGTCGCCGCGTACGACTTCGGGCTGTGGACCGCGTGCTTGGTCGCCGCGGCTGGTGTCCTGGCCGTCGATGCCGGCGGCCTCGCCTACGACGTCGGCCTGTGGGGACTGGTCGGCGTTCCTATGCTCATGATCGTCGGGCTCCTCTTCGGTCGGCTGCTCCTCGGCTACCGCGTCCAGGCCGAACAGTCGGCAGCGCTCCTGGCGAACGCCGAAGAACTGCGCACGGAGCAAAGCCGCGCCGCCGCGCTCGACGAGCGCAACCGCATCGCCCGGGAGATCCACGACGTGCTCGCCCACTCGCTCGGCTCACTCGGGGTCCAGATCCAAGCGGCCCGGGCGGTGCTGACCGACCAAGGTGACGTGGAACGGGCCGTCGACCTGCTCAACCGGGCCCAACGGTTCGCCGCCGAAGGGCTCACCGAGACCCGTCGAGCACTCCAGGCACTGCGCTCCGACACCCCGCCGCTCGCCGATGCGCTCGACGAGCTCGGAAGCGAGCACCGGCACCAGTACCTCACCCCCGTCAGCCTCGAAGTCACTGGACGGCCACGCCCCCTCACGCCCGACGCCGCGCTGGCATTGACCCGCGCCGCCCAGGAGTCCCTCGTCAATGCGGCCAAGCACGCCCCTCACCAGCCGGTCGCCATGCGGCTCGACTTCTCCGATGGCCCAACGACGCTCAGGGTGCTCAGTCCCCTCAGCAACGGCCCGTCCGACCGGCCCTGCCTGGAGACCGCCAATGGCGGCTACGGCCTCGCAGGCATGCGCGAACGGCTCCTGCTCATCGGCGGTTCGCTCGAGGCTCGCGCGAGCGAAGGTAATTGGGTGGTGACGGCCCAGGTCCCCCAATGACCGAGGTACAGGCTCCCGTGCGGATCATCGTCGCCGACGACCAGGCGAGCGTCCGCGAAGGCCTGGTGCTGCTGCTCGATCTCCTGCCAGACATCGAGGTGGTGGCTTCCGCCGCCGACGGTCAAGAAGCGATCGATCTTTGCGGTCGACACCACCCCGACGCCATCCTCCTCGACCTCCACATGCCAGGGGTCGACGGTATCCAAGCCACCCACCATCTCCGTCAGCACCACCCCGAGATCGCAATCGTCGTGCTCACCACCTACGCCGACGACGCGTCTGTCCTCGCCGCACTCAGCGCCGGCGCGCGCAGCTATCTGACCAAAGACGCTGACCGCGCCGACATCGCCCACGCGCTGCGGAGCTCCGTCACCGGTCTCGCCGTTCTCGACCGCTCGATCCAAGCCGCGCTCGTCGGTGCCGCCACTCGTGGTCCGGATAACCCGCTTCGGGAGCTCCCCGACCGACTACCCGACGGCCTCACGAAAAGAGAGGCAGAGGTCCTCGTCATGATGGCCAGCGGCATGGCCAATCCCGAGATCGCCGCGTCCCTCTACCTCAGTCCTCACACCGTGAAGAGCCACGTCAACCGCATCTTCGCCAAGACGGGCTCATCGGACAGGTCGAGCGCAGTGCGTTACGCGCGGGACCACGGCCTCGCCTGATCCGCCTGTCTGCAACATCGCACAGCTTCCGGGTTATGCGACCTCCTGTGCAACGGTCGGTCGCCTTGTGCGATGAGCCGCCGGGGTTCACGGCCGCGCTGAACGCCTCCAGCGGCCGTCCCGTCGGAATGATTTCATGGGTGGGGCACGAGGTAGTTGCTAAGGTGGTGAAGCTGCACGGGCACCAGTTGAGCGAGGAGCAATCGATGTCTCACCGGTCTGGCGGCGGCGAGGTTGGGGATGCGACGGGAATGAGCGTGGCTGCCCTCGCGACGTCATGGCAGGTGGGGCTGTTCGTGGGTATCGTCACTCTGGCACTGGGGGTCGTTGTCGTAGTGCACCCCACCACTTCACTCAACGTGATTGCAGTTCTGGTCGGAGTCCTGCTCGTTGTCTCTGGATTGTTTCAGCTGATCCGGGCCCTCGACCCTTCAACCGGTCACCGCGGATGGCCGGCCATCGTCGGTTTGATGTTCGTCGTTCTCGGGGTGGTGCTGATCCGTCATCTCGATGTCACCCGGGTCCTCATCGCACTGCTTGTGGGGATCACCTGGATCGCTCAGGGAGTCGTGTCACTCATGGCGGGGTTCAACCAAGAGGACCGCGCCGGTCGTGGTTGGCAAATCGCCTTCGGTGTGCTGAGCCTCATAGCCGGAATCGTTGTCGTCGCCGCACCGGTTGGTTCGCTCACCGTCCTGGCGGTCCTCCTTGGGGTGTGGTTCATCGTCCTCGGCATCTTCGACATCATCACCTCGCTCGTCCTGCGCGACCTGGCCAAGCACGCAACGTGAATCGGGTCGCGTCGACAGCGGCCACAGCGCGGCTCCGGCGAGAGATCGCCTATGTCTCCGTCACGAGCTCGGTGGCACGGACCGGTCCCCGATGGATGCTGCGCCTCAGCCGAGGATCTTCGCCTTCTGCTGTTCGAACTCGTTCTGGGTGATCACGCCGCGTTGCGCGAGATCCGCCAACTTCGCGAGCTGGTCGGCCGGTGATCCGTCGGCACCTGCCGCATCCCGCACGTACTGCTTGAAGGCCTCGTCTCGAGCCTGTGCCGCCCGGACCGAGTGCTCCTGCATTTTTCCGCCACGCACGATCAAGTAGAAGAACGCGCCCAAGATCGGTAAGAAAAGAACAAAGATGAACCAGAGCGCCTTGTGCACCCCGCCCATGTCCGGGCTCCGGAAGATGTCCGTAAAGACCATCACCAGAACCCAGATCCAGATGATGAACCCGAAGAAGATGAATATCGACCAGAAGATGCTCAAGAGCGGATAGATGAAGGCAATCATGCTCACGACTCCCATTTCCCTTCCGTGATCGAGGCCAATTGTGACGACGACCCGGTCCGACGCATGCTCTCGGGCCAACGGTGCAGCAATTGAACCGCCGCCTTTTCGCATGCTAATCGAATGGCCAGCCGGTTGGTGGCCTCGTCGCTCTGGGGGTCGTCACGGTGATGCTCCTGGCGGTGGTGCAGATCTTGCACACCCCGTGGTCTCGTCGTCCTCCTCCACACAAAGCCATGGCGGGATGGAGTTGACACACCGCGCCATTCGCTGGACAGGGAAGGCAGCGAGGAACGTCGACCGTCACCTCTCGTCAGACCACGTAGCGGCGGAAGGAGCGAGGTCGTGTGAACCGGGTGGTGCACGGCGGTTCCCGCGATATAGTGCCGTCGAGTCGATTCCTCCCGACGCAGCGCAGCGACTGATCCGACATTAGGAGGCTCCGGTGCCCGTTGGTCCCGTCGAGTACATCGTCATCCGGTTCCCGGGCAACCACTTCAAGGACGACATCGTCCCACCGATGGCGAAGCTCATCGAGAGCGGGACCGTCCGCATCATCGACCTCGTCTTCATCTTGAAGGACGCCGATGGCTCGGTGACGACCTTTGAGTTCGACCAGCTCGATGAGTTGGCGCCGTATGCCAGTCTTCAAGGTGAGGTCGACGGCCTCGCCAACGAAGAGGACGTCGCCTACGTTGCTGAGTCGCTGGAACCCGGTTCTTCTGCCGTCGTGATCGTCTGGGAGGACACCTGGGCGACGGAGCTCGCACAAGCCGTTCGCGATGCCCAGGGCGTGATCATGGAGGGTGCACGCATCCCCGCGGAGCTGGTCGACGCTGCCCTCGCCGACCTGGCCGCGGCGGGCGCCTAGGCGAGCGGGTCGCTCGCCGGGATCATCGTCAACAAGGAGGGTTAGGATGCCGCTTCTTCGTCCGCGGGGGTTGGTGCGAACTGCTGGCCGCACCGCCGTGATCGCAGGCACCGCTACTGCCGTCAGCGCGCGGGTGGCCGCGCGTCAGCAGGCCCGGTATGACCAGCAACCCGCGGCCGCCACCCCTGTCTCCGCAGCGCCGGTGGCGTCCACGGCGATGGATCCCGGCGTCATCGAGCAGCTCAAGCAGTTTGCGGAGCTGCGTGACCAGGGCATCCTGACCGAGGACGAGTTCGCGGCACAGAAGGCAAAGCTGCTCGGCGCGTAGGCCCGGTGTACTGATCCGCGAGGCGTTGCGATGATCGTCAGGCCCGAACGCTGGGCCGCCCAAGAGGTGTGCTGACGTGCTGCTCCGGTTGGCGGTCCGGCTGATCGTGCTGGCGGTGATCATCGCCGCGGCAACGCGCCTCGTTCCCGGGTTGAACGTACACGGCGGCTTCATCTGGTACGTGTGGCTGGCGGCCATCTTCTCGGTGGTCAACCTGATCCTCGGTCGGATTTTCCGGCTGCTCAGCCTCCCTCTCATCGTCCTCACCCTGGGCCTCTTCTTGTTGGTCATCAACGCCGCGGTTTTGGAGATCACCGCTGCGATCTCGCAACATCTGACCATCGACAACTTCGGTGCCGCGGTGCTGGGGGGGCTGGTGATCGCGGTGTTCAGCTGGATCGCGGAGCTGTTGCTGCCGGCGAAGATGAAGAAGAGAAGTAGGAGGTCGCGGGGCTGACAGCAGGGGATGCGCCCGTCCCCTCCAGCTCGAAACATCCCGCGCCGCGACTCCCGGATCAATTGGCGAACACAGCGATTCAATTCGTTGATCGCAGCGATTACGAACCGCCGAGAACGTGGCGGAGGGTGGCCAGGCGTTCGGGGACGACTCGCCACCAGGTCCACTTGCCGCGCTTCTCCCCGACGATCAGGCCGGCGTTGGCGAGGACGCGGGTGTGGTGGGAGATGGTGGGCTGGCTCTTGCCCAACGGTTCCTCGAGGTTGCAACTGCATACCTCGCCCTCGGCGGCCACGATCGACAGGAGCCGCAGACGGACCGGGTCCCCGAGTGCAGCGAGGACGGGAGCCACGTCCTCGGCGTCTGCGACCGCCAGGGGAGCCTTGGTCAGAGGGGTGCAGCACAGCGGGTCGGAGAGCAGCTTGGCTTTGGGCACGGAACGAGTGGTCATCCGATCTCCCATTGACATATGTCGATGTAACGAAGATACTACACGCATAGACAACCGTCGATGTAAAAGGAAGACTCCATGCCCCGGGTCCAGCTAGCCCTCAACGTCTCGGATCTCGAGGCGGCCATCGACTTCTACGCCAAGCTGTTCGACAGCCCGCCCGCGAAGATCCGTCCGGGGTATGCCAACTTCGCCATCACCGAGCCGCCTTTGAAGCTCGTGCTCATCGAGACGCCTGAGGCTCGTGGCACGGGGGTGCAGGGAGCCCTCAACCACTTGGGCGTCGAGGTCGAAACGTCCGCCCAGGTGGCGAGCGCCCGTGCCCGGCTCGCAGGAGAGGGTCTCGCCACTCTCGACCAGCAAACCACGACGTGCTGCTACGCGGTGCAGGACAAGGTGTGGGTCGATGACCCCGATGGAGCACCCTGGGAGCTCTACACGGTCCTGGCCGACGCACCCGTCGAGTTGGGCATTCGCGGCGACGGCACCTGCTGTGCCCGCGTCGACGAACCTGCAGCGTCTGGCGCGAGCGCGGAGTCGTCGTCATCGAGATGCTGCTAGCGGTAGGCGGACGTTCGGTCCGCCGCCGCGCGCAACCATGAGCGAAGCTCCGTTGTGGCGCCGTGTGTTCGCCGAGTTCCTGGGGAGCGCGTTCCTGGCGGCGGTGGTCATCGGTTCGGGGATCGCCGCCCAACGCCTCTCACCCGGCAACACGGGGCTGCAGCTCTTCGAGAACGCGGCAGCCACCGCAGCTGGCCTCTTCGCCATCATCTTGATGTTCGGGCCCGTCTCCGGTGGTCACTTCAACCCCGTCGTGTCCTTCGTCGATGCCGCCTTCGGAGGGCTCAGCTGGCGTGATGCAGCTGCGTACCTTCCGGCCCAGATGGCCGGCTGCATCTCCGGGGCGGTGGTGGCGAACGTGATGTTCTCCCTGGATGCCGTGGAGTTCTCCAGCAAGAGCCGGGCCTCACCGGCACACTTCCTCTCCGAGGTCGTCGCCACCTTGGGCCTGCTGCTTGTGATCTTCGCCCTGGTCCGCTCCGGCCGGTCACGAACCGCCCCGGCAGCCGTCGGTGCCTACATCGGGGCGGCGTACTTCTTCACGAGCTCCACCAGCTTCGCCAATCCCGCGATCACCGTGGGCCGCATGTTCTCGGACACCTTCGCGGGGATCGCCCCGTCGTCGGCACCAAGCTTCATCACCGCTCAGATCGTCGGTGGCGTGCTCGCGTTCGTCGTGGTCCGAGCTCTTTATCCCGACATCACGCCCGCGCAGGCGGCAGAGGTCCTCGTTCGACACGACGCCGAAACCGCTCCGGACGGCGTCGCCTCGCAACCCCTCCGGGCCGCACCGGCTCACGCCGACGGCGACGGCGACCGGGCCGCAACAGACGCCACCGCGCCCGCGAGCACCGACCCGAGCAGGCGATAGGAGCCTCATGCACGTCATCGCCGTCGGAGGTAGCGACGCCGGGATCAGCGCCGCCCTGCGGATCCGCGAGCTCGACCCCACAACCGACGTCACGGTGGTGGTCGCAGACGCCTATCCCAACTTCTCGATCTGCGGCATTCCCTACTACCTCTCGGGGGAGGTGACCCACTGGCGCAATTTGGCCCACCGGAGCGCGACCGACCTCGAGGCGACGGGAATGAGCCTGCGTCTCGACACGCTGGCCCGGCGCATCGACGTCGAGGGGCGCAAGCTCCTCGTGACCGGACCCGATGGTCGCGAGGAGCTGCTCGCCTACGACGAGCTCGTGGTGGGCACCGGAGCGCTGCCGGTCCGTCCTCCGATCACGGGGCTGGAGGTGCTCGGCGTGGACGACGGAGTCCACCTGCTGCACTCGATGGGCGACACCTTCGCCGTCATGCGGACCCTGGAAGAGCAGGCGCCCACCGAGGCCCTCATCGTCGGTGGGGGTTACATCGGACTGGAGATGGCCGAGGCCCTGGTGGCTAGGGGCTTGGCCGTCACTCAGATGGAGCGGCTCGCAGAGGTGCTGCCTACCGTCGACCCTGCGATCGGCGTTCTGGTGCACGAGCAACTCGCAGATCATGGCGTCGAGGTCACCACCAGTACCGCTGTGCGCTCGGTGGCCAAGGCGACCAGCGGTCCTGCGCGCCTCACCGTCGAAGCGTTGACCACCGACGGCGAGACGATCGTGAAGGGCGTCGACATGGTCCTCGTGGTCGTCGGGGTCCGACCCGACGCGGAGCTGGCCGCGTCCGCCGGCGCGACCCTTGGGCTTCGAGGTGCCATTGCCGTCGACGCTCACATGCGCACCAACTTGCCCCGCGTCTTGGCCGCAGGCGACTGCGTCGTGACGCACCACCGCCTGCTGGGTGAGACCTACCTGCCCCTCGGCACCACCGCCCACAAGCAGGGGAGGGTCGCTGGCGAGAATGCGATCGGCGGTGACCGGACCTTTGCCGGCAGCCTCGGCACTCAGGTGGTGAAGGTCTTCGACCACGCGGTGGCCCGCACCGGCCTCCGCGATCCCGAGGCCAGACCTGTCGGCTTCGACCCGCTGACGGTGGGCTGCGAGGCCGACGACCACAAGGCCTACTATCCCGGTAGCCATCGCATTGCCATGCGCCATACCGGCGACAGAGCAAGTGGCCGCCTGCTCGGGGTCCAGCTGTTCGGGCACAAGCACGCCGAGGTGGCAAAGCGCATCGACATCGCGGCGACGGCCATCTTCCACGAGATGACCGTCGACACCATGAGCGACCTAGATCTCTCGTACACCCCACCACTCGGCAGTCCGTGGGATGCCGTGCAGATGGGGGCGCAGGCGTGGGTGACGGCGACCGCCACCGGTCAGTCGGGTTGATCAGTCGGAACGAGACCGTGCCGGTCCCGGGCCACCGAGCTCCGCGACCGAGTCCAAGCAGTGGTCTTTGCCTACCAGGGTCTGGGCGGTGATCGTTCAGACCCTGCGGCGGCCTCCGAGGGAATGATCCGGAACCCCGGCGTCTCCAATTTCGACGTCGCGGAGATGGAGCGGCAACTGGCCATGCCGAGGCGCGCGCCGCAGCACCCCCGGGACGCGCGGTCTCCCGGGGATGGCGCCAGTTGGTGCGCGCTGGCTGAGGGGCCCGGATGTCAGCGCGGCGCGCAACGGGCCGGGGAGCGGCGCGAGGCGAGCCGGACCTTGTCGGACGACTCTTGGGGACGTGTCCCGCGTTTGAGCGACATGCTCTCGCAGCCAAACGGCCTAAGGTCCAACGGGGTCACGGAAGGAGAGGGATCGGCATGAGCAACGGTCGCTCGGGCTGCTTTCAGGTCTCCTCGCAGGACGACTCCGGCTGGCGCCGGCGGCTCGTGACCGAGAACGGTCAGGTCGTTGCCAGCTCTCCCGATGTGTCTCACGACCCTCAGGTGGCTCGGTGCGCACATCGACGCACTGCCCACCGTCGATGCCGAGGGAAGCTTTATTGCCCGAGGGTGACACGCGGGCGCCCGTGACCCTCATCCTGGTGACCAGCACCAGCGGCCAGAACGGTGACGGTTACGGCGCGCTCTTGAGTTTCGCGGCCGATGGCTCGTGGAACGGACGGTTCAGCGAGGATGACCGTATCGCGGATCCACGCGGGCTCAGTCTCGACCCGTCCGGAGAGCTCGTGTATCTCAACAGCGGTGACGACCGAGTGCTCGCGCTCGATCGACACGGAGAGGTCGCTCTCGACTCGGGTCGGATCGACGGGCTCGACCCGGGCGGGGGCGTGTTCGGCCCGGACGGCCGCTACTACGTCGGGCTCAGGCGCCGGCGTACGATCCTCGCGCTGCCCGCACGCCTCGACCGCCCGGGCGAGCCGCTGCTTCCCGACGGGGTCGTCCCCTTCCCGCGAGGGTTCGGCTTCGGAACCGGCGGTGAGCTGTATCTCGCGTCCGGGATCGGCCCGTCGGGTGAGGGGGAGAACACGATTGCGGTCTTCGAAAAGACAGGAGCGCGGCGCACGCCACGCCTCGTCGACGACCCGGAGCTCAGTCCGCTCGATCTGGTCGTCGCACCCAATGGCAACATCGTGGTCTCGAGCGAGTGGCCGTTCGGCTCCCCCGACGCGACGGGGAGCATCCGCGAGTACGACCCGTCCACCGGGCGGCTCGTTCGCGTGTTGGTGCCCGACGTCGCCGAACCGATGATGAGGCCGCGGGGATTACGGCTCGGGCGTGACAACCTCTATTGCACGACCGAAGATCGCGTGGTGGCGTTCGACTTCCCCACCGGGTCGTATCTCGGTGCCGTCGTGCACTTCTCGAGGCTCTACGGTCAGGCGCTCGTCGTGCTGGGTTAGTCGGTTTTCAGGGGCCCTCGCCGAGCCGTGCCGGCCTGCCCTCGACCTCCGGTCGGACGGCGCCCTCCTGCAGAGCAGTGCTGCGCCGATGACGAAGGCGGAGTGGCGACGCCGCCCGTCGCCCTCTCCTCTTGCCGCATTGCTCGGACCTCTCGGGAGGACCGTACGCTACGCGGCGTGTCGCGGCATCCAACAGGGCGAGTGACCGACGAGACACGGCCTTGACCGGCGAGGGAGCGCCGGGGTGAGGGTCAGGTTCCTGTCACGGAGATCCGCCCCGAGCGCGCGGCCACACTCGAGCAGCCCGGCCCAGCAAGAACCGGCTCGAAGCGGCCCACGCACCCGCGGTCAGCTCCTCCGCGGCGCCATGGACCGTGACGCGCTGGCCGCGGTGCCCGAGGCGATCCCGCAGCCGAGCGCGCCGCCACGCGGGGTCCGCAGCCGCAACTCGCTTCGGGCGCTGCGGTCCCGGCCCTTCCGCCTCTACTTCGCCGGCCAGGCGATCTCCGCGAGCGGCACCTTCGTCCAGCAGACCGCACTCGGCTGGCTCGTCCTGAAGCTCACCGGGTCGGCAAGCGACCTCGGGCTCGTGCTCGCCGTCGGGGGCGTCCCCAACCTGTTGCTCGGGCCATGGGGCGGCACGGTCGCCGACAGGGTCGACCTGCGCAAGCTCCTCGTCGTCACCCAGACCACCTACGGCGTCATCGCCGCCGCGCTCTGGGCGTTGGCCGCCGCCGGCCAGGCAACGGTCATCCTCATCGTCGTCGTGAGCGTGCTCGGCGGATTCGTCCAGATCGTGGATTCACCCGCCCGCCAAGCCTTCGTGAGCCGACTGGTCAAGGTGGACGACCTCGGCAGCGCCGTCAGCCTGAACGGCGTGGTGGTGAACTCCGCGCGGGTCGTCGGCCCCGCCGTGGCGGGTCTCCTCATCGTCACGATCGGCACCACTTCCTGCTTCGCGGTGAACGCGCTGTCCTACCTGGCCGTCGTGGGCGCGCTCGTGGTCATCCGTCCACTCGACGCCGGACCCCGTGCTTCGAGGCACGGTGGCGGCGTCCGCGCCGGGCTGCAGTACGCGCGCCGGCATCAGCAGCTCTGGCTGCCCCTCGCCATGATGGCCCTCGTCGGTCTCCTCGCTTTCAACTTCGCCGTCATCCTGCCCGTACTGGCCAAGGAGACCTTTCACGGCTCGGGTGGGACCTACGGCCTCCTCGCCGCAGTCCTCAGTGTCGGCTCCGTGGTCGGATCCCTCGGTGTCGGCCTGATCCGTCACCCCCGCCGCACGTACCTGCTGGCAGCCTCGCTCGCGTTCGGTGCGTGCCTCTTGGTCACCGCCGGCGCGCCAACCCTCGCCCTGGTCTGCGTCACCCTCGCGGCGACCGGCGTGGCTGGGTTCGCGTTCGTCACCCTGTGTTCGACCACCCTCCAGCTGCACGCCGCGCCCGCCTATCGAGGGCGGATCATGGCGCTGTGGGTCTTCGTGTACCTCGGCACCACTCCCATCGGGACGATCATCACCGGGCAGGTGACGGAGGCTGGTGGGCCTCGGGCTGCGCTGCTCGTGGGCGCCGGGTCCTGCCTGATCGCGAGCGGGCTCGCTGCGTTGGTGCACACCCCTCCCAACGTCGACGCGAGTCTCGTCGACGGTCTGCCGGAGTGAGCGACGAGCTTTGCGGAGGCGCTTGGCCTCTTGGCTGAGCGGACCTCGCAGAGGAGGTCCGCGACGGCGACCACGCATGGTCCACCGAAGGAGCCTTCTCGGCCCGGGAGTCAGCTCGTCGGAGTGGCCCGTCGACCTGAATCGCCCGTGGGCTCTACCTTCCGAGGCCGCCCGGCCATAAGCTTCGTTGTCGCCGAGGCGTCATCACCTGACGCCCTGACCGCGTGCCCAGGTGCAAGGGACGGTGACTGCGGTGACGAATCCTGCGTTCGGGCCCCTTGGATCCTCCTCCGCCCTCTCCCGTTCGACTCTCGGTGGCAGTCCGTTCCCTCCGATCGAGGAGTACGGGTTCCTGTCCGACTGCGAGGTCTGCGCGCTCGTGGCGCCCAACGGGAACGTGGAGTGGATGTGCCTGCCGAGGATGGACGGGCCGAGCATTTTCGCCGCCGTTCTCGACCGGAGCGCCGGGATCTTCCGATTGAGCCCGATGGACCTCGACGTGCCGGTCGATCAGCGCTACTTGCCGGGGACGATGATCCTCGAGACGACGTGGGTCACGTCGACGGGCTGGGTGCTGGTGCGGGATGCCTTGCTGATCGGGCCATGGCGGTACGGGGCGTCCCGCTCATCGCACCACTGGCGGGTTCCCACCGATCATGCCGCCGAGCACGTGCTGCTGCGCACCGTCAGGTGCCTGAGCGGGACGATGGACTTCCTGCTCGAGTGCGAACCAGCCTTCGACTACGGCCGTCGGCTCGGGTCGTGGTCCCACCTCGGGGAGGGTTACGGTGACGCCGAGGTCACCCCCGGAGACGACGGGCCGGCAGTTCGCCTCACGACGAGCCTGAACCTCGGCTTCGAGGGGCCCCGGGCCATCGCGCGCCGTCGGCTGCGCGCAGGTGAGCAGGTGTACTGCGCGTTGTCGTGGGGCGACGCCGAGCCCCCGCAGAGCTTCGAGGAGGCGCACCGTCGGCTCACCGTCACCGGGGACTTCTGGCACGAGTGGATCAGCCGTGGGAACTTCCCGGACCACCCGTGGCGACCCTTCCTGCAGCGGTCGGTATTGACGCTCAAGGGCCTGATCTATTCGCCGACGGGAGCCCTGGTCGCCGCCGCCACCACCTCGTTGCCGGAAACGCCCGGCGGTGAACGCAACTACGACTACCGGTATTCGTGGTTGCGCGACTCGACGTTCATGCTGTGGGGTCTCTACACGTTGGGCTTCGACCGGGAAGCGAACGATTTCTACTATTTCCTGGCAGATCTAGCCGAGGAAGAGCCCGATCTCCAGATCATGTACGGGATCGGGGGCGAGAGGGAGTTGACCGAGTACACCCTCGACCACCTCTCCGGGTACAAGGGGGCCCGGCCGGTTCGGGTGGGCAACGCTGCATGGGACCAACGTCAGCACGACGTGTGGGGGGTCCTCCTCGATTCGGTCTACCTGCACACCAGCTTTCGTGAGCGCTTGGACGAGCGGCGCTGGCAGATGATCAGGCACCAGGTGGACGCCGCGCTCGCCCACTGGCGCGAGCCCGATCAAGGGCTGTGGGAGGTGAGGGGGCCGGCCAAGCACTTCACTGCCTCCAAGGTGTTGTGCTGGGTGGCCCTGGACCGTGGCGCCAAGCTCGCCGAATTGCGGGAAGCCAAAGACGACGCCGTTCGCTGGCGATCCGCTGCCGACGTGATCCACGCCGACGTGTGCGAGCGGGGAGTCGACGAGCGGGGCGTGTTCTGCCAGCACTACGAGACGACCGCGCTGGACGCCTCCGTCTTGTTGATTCCGCTCCTCGGCTTCCTGCCCCCGGAGGATTCGCGAGTGCGGGCCACGGTGATGGCGATCGCCGACGAGCTGACCGAGGAAGAGTTCGTGCTTCGCTATCGAGTGGAGGAGACCGACGACGGCTTCTCCGGTGAGGAAGGGACGTTCACCATCTGTTCGTTCTGGTTGGTATCGGCTCTGGTGCAGATCGGTGAGGTGGGCCGCGCCCGTTCGCTGTGCACGAAGTTGCTCGCCTCTGCCAGCCGCCTTCGGCTCTACGCCGAAGAGATCGATCCTCACAGCGGACAGCACCTCGGCAACTTCCCCCAGGCCTTCTCCCACCTCGCGCTGATCAACGCGGTGATGCACCTGATTCAGGTCGACGAGGTGGCGACCCGCGAGGCGGCATCGACCTCGGACAGCGACGGTCCGCACGGGCTGTGACGCTCGTCGGGGCGCCAGCTCGCGAGGACCGCGTCGGCGGTTCGTCCGGCGACCTCCCGACGGTGCGCTCGCTTCCGATGTGTACAGTTCCGATGGCTGCAGCGCGGACAAGACCAAGCTGGCTGGAAGACCGAGCCGGCCGCGTGACGGGAGGATCGATTCGTTGATCGTGACCTGCGATCCGCCGGGGTTGCATCTTCCAGATCGAGGGGGAGCACGCCGCCCACACCTGCCCGAGGCGCGGGCGACGTGATCGAGCGTCTGGTCATCATGGGGGCCACCGGCGACCTCACCGGCCGGTACCTGCTTCCCGGTCTGGCGGCCCTCCGGGCCAGGGGGTACCTCGGAGATGGCTTCGAGTTGATCGCAGCGTCCCGGGAGGACTGGGACGACGATCGGTTCCGGACGCACGCCGCCGCGTGGCTGGAGGAAGAGGCAGCGGACGTCGATGCCGGGGCGCGCACCTTCGTCCTCCGCTCGTCGCACTACCGGCGGCTGGACCTTGGCGACGCCGCGACGGTCGCCGCGTGCGTCGCCGGCGACGGGCCGGTGGCCGCATACCTCGCCCTTCCGCCGTCCGTCTTCCCGCTCGCGGTCCGTGCCCTGCATTCAGCCGGCTTGCCCACCGGCAGCCGGGTCGTCCTCGAGAAGCCCTTCGGGGAGGATCTTGCGAGCGCGATCGAGCTCAACCGGTTGCTCGCCAGCGTGATGAGCGAAGGGGAGATCTTCCGAGTCGATCATTTCTTGGCGATGACGACCGTGCAGACCTTGCTCGGGACGCGCCTGGCCAACCGGGTGCTCGAGCCGATCTGGAACGGTGCCCACATCGATGAGGTCGAGATCGTCTGGGAGGAGTCGTTGGCCCTCGAAGGAAGGGCCGGCTATTACGACGGGGTGGGCGCGCTCAAGGACATGGTGCAGAACCACCTGCTGCAGATTCTCTGTCTCGTCGCGATGGAGCCGCCGATCACCCTGGGTGAACGCGACCTGCGCGACCGAAAGCTGGACGTGTTGCGCTCGATCCGCCCCTTCGACGAGGTTCGGGTCCGCTCGGCCACCCGACGAGCCCGCTACCTCGCCGGTCGGCTCGGCGACCGGCAGGTCCCTGCCTATGTCGACGAGTCCGGCGTCGATCCCGCGCACGGCACCGAGACCTTCGCCGAGGTCGTGTTCGAGCTCGAGGGCTGGAGGTGGGCGGACACGGCGTTCCGTGTGCGGACCGGAAAGGCCATGGCGCGAGATCGCAAGGAGGTGGTGGTGCATTTCCGACAGGTGCCCCACCTCCCCTCGGGGGACGCGCTTCCGCCGTCGAACCGGCTTCGGTTTGGCCTCGAGGCGCAGGAGCTCTCCCTCGAGCTGACCGGCGTCGGACCGGGGGTGGGGGTCAGCCTGGTTCCACTGGTCCTGCAGGCGCAGCTGGAGGAGCCGGAGCTGCCCGCGTACGGCCGGCTGTTGCTGAACGTGCTGAGCGGGGACACGACCCTTTCGATACGGGGCGACGAGGCCGAGGAGTCCTGGCGGGTGGTGACGCCGATCCTCGATGGGTGGGAAGCGGGTCACGTACCGATGGAGGAGTACCCGGCCGGCTCCGACGGACCGGTCGGGCAGTAGCGGCCGCGATCAGGCGGCGAAGACGATCAGCGGTTTCACCACTTCGTCGAGCTTCTTGTCGGAGACCTCGAACGCCTGCTCCATCTCGTCGAAACCGAACGTGTGGGTGGTCATGAGGGTCGGGTCCACCCGCTTCGTCTCGAGGATCCGCAGCAGCCGCTCCATGCGGAGACGTCCGCCGGGGCACAAGCCGGTCGCGATCGTCTTGTCGGCCATGCCGACTCCCCATTCGACCCGGGGGATCCGGACGAATTCCCCTTCTCCGAAGTAGCCGGTGTTGGATACCGTGCCACCGGGTTTGGTCACCTTCACCGCCGTCTGGAAGGTCGCGTCCGCGCCGAGGGCTTCGATCGCGGTGTCGACGCCCTCGCCGCCGGTCAGCTCGAGGACCCGTTCGACCACGTCCTCGGTCGTGAAGTCGACGATCTCGTCGGCACCATAGCTGCGAGCAAGCTCCTTGCGACGTGGCACCGACTCGACCCCGATGATCAATCCGGCCCCCCGCAGCTTCGCTCCGGCGGTCGACATCAGCCCCACCGGGCCCTGGGCGATCACGGCCACGGTCCCTCCGATCGGGATGTTGCCCTTTTCGGCACCCATGAAGCCGGTCGAGAGCATGTCGCAGCAGTAGACCGCCATCTCGTCCGGCACGGTGTCGGGTATCCGCGCCATGTTGGCGTCAGCGTCGTTGACGTGGAAGTACTCGGCGAAGACCCCGTCTTTGGTGTTGGAGAATTTCCAGCCACCGAGGGGGCCGCCCGACTGCGAGGAGTAGCCGTCCTGGGCGGCGGGACTTCCCCAGTCGGGGGTGATCGCACCGACCACCACCCGGTCGCCGGGTTTGAACGCCTTGACCTCGCTCCCCGTCGCGTGGACGACGCCGACGGCTTCGTGGCCGAGCGTGAGATCTTCTCGAGGGCCGATGCCGCCGTCGACGGTGTGCGAGTCCGAGGTACAAATGAGCGCCCGCGTCGTGCGCACGATCGCATCGTTGGGACCAGGTTGAGGTACGGGTTTCTCGACGAAGCCGACCTTGCCGATCTCCTTCATCACAAATGCCTTCATGATCGGTTGCTCCTTTTGGTCTCGGGTGTGTCTCTTGTGACCTCTCTTCTGACCACTCCTCCGCCATCTCGCCTGGCGGCCCCTTGGTGCCAGCTCGTGGGAGTGCGTGCCCGGGCTCGACGTGCGTCCGCCCGAGACGGACGAACAGACCTCCACATGAGCAGTCGGAGCTCAATGGGCCATGATCTCTCCTCGGTACGTTTCGCACGGCGTTCCCCGAACGCCGATGCCGTCGACGCGCAAGACCCGGCCGGCGTCGCGCTGGCGGGCCAAGGCGTCCTCGTCGAGCCCGTCGCGCGCCGTGGTCACGAAGAGAGCGAGGCACTCCGGTCCGCCGAAGGCGCACGAGGTGGGTCGCTCCACCGGCAGTGGGATCGTGGCGAGCAGGCGGCCGTCCGGCGCATACTGCTGGACCGCGCCACCTCCCCACAGCGCGATCCAGATCCCGCCCGCCTCGTCCGTGGTGAGACCGTCGGGGACGACACCTGGCGCATCGAAATGGACAAGGGTCCGCCGGTCGGCCACCTCCCCTGACTGGAGGTCGAAGTCGAAGGCGTCGACATCGCCGGTGCCGCTGTCGGCCAGGTACATGGTCGTTCCGTCGGGGCTCCACCCGATGCCGTTGGAGATGGTCAGACCCTTCAGCACCGTCGTGCAGGTGCCGTCCAGCTCCAGGCGGTACAGCGTCCCAGCCCCGGGGGACTGGTCATAGGCCATGGTTCCTGCCCAGAAGCGGCCGAGCGCGTCGCACGCCCCGTCGTTCATCCGTACGTCGCTGCGACCGGCCTCCGGCTGGGCCAGCTCGTAGATCTCACCGGAGTCGGAGAGACCGAGGAATCCCGCGCCGGCGGCCAGGACGTAACCGCCGCCGGCCGCAGGCGCCACCGCTCCGACGTGGCGGTCGAGGGTGGTCGAACTGAGATCCCTCATGGTCCCGTTCGGTGCCACTGAAGCTCGGTGGAACATGCACCCGAGGACGTCGACCCAGAGGAGCTTGGCGTGTTCCTCGCTCCACCGGGGTCCTTCGCTCAAACGTCCCGGCGTCGCAGACCAGGGCCGGACACTGACCGCGGGGTCCATCGGCTCCAAGCGTAGAACCCGAGCGTGCGCGGATTCGACGGTGCTCCAAGATCAAGATCAAGATCGAGATCGAGCTGCTGATCAAGAGATGAGAGATCAGGATCAGAGTCTCAGGGCATGCCGCCGGCGTGTCGGTGGAACGCGTGCTCGAGCCGCGCCGCGACCGGGTGGCCGGGTCCGCTCGGAACGACCTTCGTCGTGACCAGTCCGACGAGGGCGAAGCACGCGGCCACGAGCATGGCCACCGTGGTTCGGTGCGGCTCTGGAGCATGGACGGTGACGAGGACGGCCGACGCGACGGCGACGCCGAGCGCCGATCCGACCTGACGAGACGCAGTGAGCACCGCGCTCGCCGAACCCTCGGACCGGGCGGCCACCGGCCCGCGCGTTCCTGCGAGCGCCGACGCCACCTGGACGATCCGGGCGGACACCCCGAAGACGAAAAGTGCGACGAGGAGCCCGGCGAGCGTGCCGGTCCAGACACTGAGGGCGGCGCCGGCCAGCGCCAACAGGCCGAGCGACATTCCCAGGGCGAGCGCACGGCGTGGACCGAGCGCCGGAACGAGCTTCGAGGCCGGACCGGCGAGGGAGAACGCCCCTACCGCCTGCGGGATGATGCAGAGACCGGTCACGAGCGGCGAGAAGCCTCGACCTTCCTGCAGGTAGAGCGTCATGAGGAGCACGGCAGCCGCGTTGCAGGCGCCGAAGGCGAGCAGGCACTCGTTGGCGCCGAGGATCCCCCGGTCCTCCAGGAGCTTGAGATCGAGCAAGGGGGCGGTGGTTCTCCGCTCACGGACGACGAACGCGCCGAGCAGGATGGCCGCGGCGGCCACGGCGATGGCCGGCTGCGTCGGCCGGAGCGTGTCGCCGACGAGCGTCACCCCGAGAACGAGGAGGGCGACCCCTGCGGTCGCCATGAGCGCCCCGGGGACGTCGAGACGCCCTGACCGGCGCGGTGGATCGGCGGGAAGCAGGTGCCACGACATCACCAGCAGGACTGCGCCCACGGGGACGTTCACGAAGAACACGAGCCGCCAGGTCACTTCGACGAGGAGTCCTCCCAGTACTGCGCCCGCGGCGAAGCCGGCTGAGGCGACGGCGCCGTACACCCCGAGCGCGTGGCTGCGTTCCTGCTCGCCCGTCCAACTCGTGACGAGCAGGGAGAGGCCGGCCGGAGCGAGCAGCGAGGCGCCGAGTCCCTGGACGGCTCTCGAGGCGAGCAGCAGCTTGGGCTCGACCGCCAAACCTCCCGAGATGCTGGCGAGGACGAAGATGCAGAGCCCGATCCGGTACAGCCGGGCAGGGCCGAACACGTCGGCGAGCCGACCGCCGAGGAGGAGGAAGCCGCCGAAGGTGACGGCATACGCGCTCACCAACCACTGCAGCGTCGTCGTCGCGACGTGCATGTCGTGCTGGATCGACGGGAGCGCCACGTTGACGATCGTGAAGTCGAGCACCACCATGAACTGGGCCATCGCCAGCGTGACGAGCAGGGCGGTCCCCTTATCCCTGGGTTCGACCGCGGCCTCCTGGCTCTCGGACATTGCGCACTGTGCTATCGCACTGCCCACGAGCCCGCCAGATTGCCCGCGGGAGGTGACCGGGCCCCGACGCTGCCGAGTTCACCACGGACGGGATCCTGTGCCCTGGTCGATCGCCCGAGAGGCGACCGCCGCGGCCCGCGCCGGATCGAGCGGCACGCGTCGCGCGGCCACGCGAGGTGCGTTTCGAGGCATCCCCGGGGCCTATATTTCACCGAGGAGACCACGTGACCACGTCATCACGATCGACTTCTCCGCCGGAACGCTTCTCGGATCCGTCGGAGATGCCACCCGGTTGTCACCACGGAACGGCGGAGCTGTCGTACTCGTGAGACAGGTCTCCGCCGTGGCGTCGCCCCATTTACCATGCTCGAGCGCTCACCAACGATGGTCGAGCGCTCTCCGACGATGAACGCCCTGGAGGGGCCATGAGCAGTCCGAGCGATCCGAGCAGGGTTGCGAAGGTGGAGCGCTTCCTCCATCACCTGGGAAGGCGCGACCTGACCGAGACGCTCGAGCTGCTCTCGCCGCACGTGACCTACCGGGTGCCGGGCGACCACACGCTCGCAGGCGACTTCTCCGGGCGCGACGAGGTCGCTCGCCACCTCCTGGCCATCGCCGAGCGGACGGGTGGTCATTTCGATCCGTTCAAGCAGGACGACCTCATGGTCGGCGTCAATCACGTGGCAGTCCTGGTCGACGTCCGCATGCAGTCCCAGACAGCGACCGCGCGCACGAGAGTGCTCATCCTCCTCCGTTTCGACGGCGACGACCTTATTGACACAGTCACCATGTACTCCGACGACGTCGCCGCAGTCGAGCGGTTCTTCGGTCGAGTCGCGGGCGAGGCGACCGGGGCGTGACGAGGCACGAGCAGGATGCCGAGCAGACGGCCTCCGGTACTTGAGAGCCAGAGCTGGACCCAGCCCCGTGATGCCTGACCCGCTCGGCACCCGGGGTCTCGGTCCCAACGTTACACAACATATGTAAGCAGTCTGCAGGGGGCGTTGCTAGGCCCGTTGCAGTCGAATTTGAGAGAAGAAGGGGAGGAAGCTCGGGCCGTCATTCCGCTCGGCGGCGCGGACTACACGGGAGTAGAATTCGCGTATAACGCCAGAAGAGGGATGGTGATGGGGACCAGCTCGATCACGGCAGAGTGCAGGCGGCTGGTAACCAAGAGGCTGTCGTCGTCGGGCGGGGAGCGCGTGCCGGTAACGGTCGTCAGGGACGCCGTCGCTGGGCGCAGCACCGACATGGCTGCCATGCCGTCGAACGGGCACACGGTCGTCGTGCACAACAGCGCAGCTGTCGACCTGCAACGGGGTGCGCAAGGACGGACCGGGCCCTCTCCTGTGCTGCTGGGCCACGTCATCTTCAATCCGGCCGGCGATGTCGAGCAACATGCGAGGGATATTCGGACCGAGGACGTACGGGTTTGGGTTTCCACCGACGACCTCTCGGATCAAAAGCTCATTGCGTCGGCAAACGGCGCCTCCGTCAACTTCGAAGGAGAGGGGGCGCCATGGCGGACGATCCCCTGACCGCCTGGGACGAGCTCGACAGACAGGCAGGGGCGACGGTGTTGTCGACGAGCGGGCCGGACTTCCCAGGCCTGATCGTCAAGCGCACCATCGCCGACCCCGTCACCGACATGGTTCCTGCACCCCAGGGATTGCACGTGGTCGTCGTGCACAACAGCGCGGCACTGAACGTGCACTGGCGAGATGGGCGTCGCGTCCGCACCTTCCTCCTTCCCCCTGGCCACGTCGTGGTGAACCCAGCCGGCTACACCGAGGAGCGTGCGTGGGATAAGCGGAGTGAGGACGTCCGGATCGGATTGGCGCTCGACTCCGACCGTCTCGGTTCCTGCCCGGTCACGCTCTGCCCGGCGCTGGGTGTGCATGATCCACTGCTCGCCCAGTTGGCGAGGTACCTGGCCCGCACGTTCGAGATGGGCGCGTCCAGGGACACCCTGTACGCCGACGCACTGGCGTATGCGCTCGAGGCGCATCTCTTGGAGCACTACAGCGATCGCCCCACCATGAGGCAGATCCCTGCACCTGACACCCTGTCTTGGCGCCAGCTCGAACAGGTCTACGACTTCATCGACTGCAATCTCGATCAGGCGCTCACCGTGACCGACCTTGCTGCCGTTGCCGGCGTGAGCCCCACGCACTTCACGCGGCTGTTCCGGCAGCAGACCGGCGAACCGCCACACAGGTACGTACGAACGCGGAGGCTGCAGCGCGCCGAGGAGCTGATCGCGGGCACGCGGCTACCCCTGGCGAGGATCGCGCTCGCCGTCGGGTTCAGCGACCAGAGCCATCTGAACCGGGTGATGCTGGCCCAGCGCGGCGTCACGCCGGGGCAGCTTCGGCGGTCCGTCGCCTGATCGGCTCGCCTGATCGCGGGCTGATCGCGGGCTGATCGCCCGACCGGCCGCGGCTCTACGGTCCGAATGTCCAACGGGTGGGTCGTCATGTCCAAGTCGTGACGACCTTCGCAGTGCAACCTTTGTTCCCATGGACGGGGATGCCGACCCGCGGGCGGTTCGCGCCGTTCGACGGTCGACCATCCGGAGAGTCCTGACCCTCGCGCTGTCCACCGGTTGCCTGGCCGTCCAGCTGGTTGCCGCCCTGCTCCTCGGCGCGGGTCCCCTCCAGACGGCCTCGGCAGCGACAGGGTCGA
>JASHYA010000118.1 GCA_030043315.1 Acidimicrobiales bacterium | reverse complement strand
CAGCCACCAGCTCGGCGAGCGACTCCTGCGACGGATCTACTTCGGCGTCCGCCGGGACGGCCGGACGCGTACCCGAGAAGGTGCCGATCACCGTGGTCTCACCGGCCCGGTCAGGACGGAAGTAGGTCCCCGTGGTCGAGTCGATGCACGCCAACGGCGCGCCGCCACCCAGCGGATGGCGGGTCACGGCCACGTGGTGCAGCTCCGGCTCGATAGGCAGGTTGACGCCACACGGCTCGAGCAGCGCCGGCGTCCATGGCCCCGTGGCCAGCACGACCACGTCCCCCCGTAGGACACCCTGGTCGGTCACGACCCCCCGGACCTCGCCACCGTCGAGGAGCAGCTGGCGCACCGAGACGCCCGGGGAGAACCGTGCCCCGCCGTCGCGAGCGGAGGCGAGGAAATCACCGGCCACGACCGCTCCGTCCCCGAAGCCGCCACGAGGCTCGTAGGCAGCGACGACCACGTCGTCCGAGCGGAGCCCCGGCGCCAACGATGCCAGCTCCGAGCCGGTGACCAGCTCGACTGCAGCACCGAGTGCTCGCTGCATTTCCACGTTGTGGCGCAGGCGATCCTCTTCCCCGGGTCGGACGATCCGAACGAACCCGGTCCGGGTGACGCACCCGGGCCGCCCGACCAGTTCGTTCCATCGGTCGAACATGCGGTCGCTGCGCACGGCAAGTTCCACTTCCAGATCGAAGGTGTAGTGCATCCGGACCAGAGCCGATGAGCGGCTGCTCATCCCCGTCCCCGCTCCCCCACGGTCGACCACCAGCACATCTCGGATCCCGAGCCGGGTGAGGTGGAACGCCGTCGACGCACCGATCACCCCGGCGCCGACGATGATGACCGACGCGCTCACCGGTCGGACGGTCGGAGGTCGCCGAGCAGACGACGAGCGTTGTAGCGCACCGCGCCGGTGGCTTCATCATCGGAAAGACTCCCGCTGGCGCCGCACCCTGCTTGCGAGGACAGCGGAGGTGTGCTCACCCGGCCATCATCGCAGACCTCGTTCCGGTGGATGGCGTGTGAGATCGCTTCTATCGCCACACTTCTTGCCTCGCGCGGCTTCCGCACACGAACCGTGAGCCAGGAGACCCATCTCACGTTGACGAGCCCCGCGCTCATTCTGCGAACCGCGACCCTTGCGGGACGACCAGAAATGTGATATCAATTACTAGCAGTTTATCGAGACCGTTCTCGGGAGGAGACATGAGCCAACCTTCCCAGCCCCACCTCGATCCGGCACCGAGCGGCGCCGGGCACACCCCCACGAGCGTGGACATCCACGAGCGGCGGGCCTGGGCCATCAGCGGTTGGCTCGGGGTCCTCGTCGTCGCCGCTTGCGTCGCCGGCGCGGTCTTTTGTGCCCGCAGCTCCGTTCAGGGACTCATCGCCCTACCGATCGTGATCGCCGTGGTCGTGTTGGGCTCGCTCACCATCGTCCAGCCCGGTGAGACCAGAGTCGTGCGGTTCTTCGGCCGCTATGTGGGCACGCTGCGCCGCACTGGTCTGTGGTGGGTCCTCCCCTTGTCGGACCGGCACAACGTGAGCATCCGGGTGCGCAACTTCGAGACGAACCACCTGAAGGTCAACGACGCCGACGGCAACCCGGTCGAGATCGCGGCCATCGTCGTCTGGCAGGTCGCCGACACCTCTAGGGCGCTGTACGCCGTCGACGACTACCACAACTTCGTACGAGTCCAGGCCGAGTCCGCCCTGCGCCACGTGGCGACGACCCACCCATACGACAACCCCCAAAGCGAGGGTGTCTCCTTGCGGGGCTCGACCGACCTCGTCGCGGGCGAGCTCGCCTCCGAGATGTCCGACCGGGTCGCGATCGCCGGCGTCGAGGTCCTCGAGGTCCGGATCAGCCATCTCGCCTACGCGGCGGAGATCGCCCAGGCGATGCTGCGCCGCCAGCAGGCCAACGCCGTCGTCGCCGCACGCTCTCGGATCGTCGAAGGAGCAGTCGGCATGGTCGAAGAGGCGCTTGGGAGGATGCGCGAGCGCAACGTCGTGACCCTTGACGAAGAGCGCGAGGCGACGATGGTGAGCAACCTCATGGTCGTGCTCTGCAGTGACCAGCCTGCGTCCCCGGTCGTGAACACGGGCACCTTGTACTCGTAAACCGTGAGTGACCGTAAGCAGGTCTTGGTGCGGATGGATCCGGCCGTCCACGACGCCCTCGCACGGTGGGCGGCCGACGAGTTCCGCAGCCTGAATGCCCACGTCGAGATGTTGCTTCGTCGAGCACTCTCCGACTCCGGGCGGATGCCGAAGAGGGCCGGGCCGCTACCCAAGAGAGGTAGGCCACCGGCTGCGTAAAGGACGTAAAGGAGCAGAACCAATGGGAAGTCGTTCGAAGGGACTGAAGCACATCGTGGCTGCCTCCGTCGCGGTCGCAAGCTTGGCGGTCGTGGGAGCGCTGCAGTCCTCCACGGCCGGGGCCGCCACGCCGACACCGTCCGGCTCTTGGCCGTACCCCAACGGCAACGTCGCGAACACCCGTGTCGCCTCGGGCTCGACGATCACCTCGTCGAACGTAGCCAAACTGAAGGAGGTGTGGTCGTTCAAGCTCACCGGAAAGGGCGCGACCGACGTCTTCGGCTCCGGATCCGTCACCTCCAGCCCGATTGTCGTAGATGGCACCGTCTACATCCAGGATCAAGAGTGCAACGTCTACGCGCTGAACGTCGCGACCGGTGCTCTCAGGTGGAAGTACACCGTCAACGAACCTGAGAAGACGGGCCCCGGACCCAACGGCGTCGCTGTCGTCGGCACAAGGGTGTACGGGCAAACCCCGACCGCTGCGTTCGCGCTCGACGCGTCGACCGGGAAGCCGATCTGGATCGACCGAAGGCTTTTGGGCAAGGGCCAAGGGTTCTTCGGCATCCAGCCGCAGGTGACGAATGGACGGGTGTACCTTGCGAGCCAGTACGGCTTGGCACGGGGTGGTGGGGTGCTCATGGCGCTCGACGCGTCAACCGGCGCACTTCTGTGGAAGTTCAAGACGGCGATCGGTCCGGACCCAGGCGTCAAGG
Source organism: Acidimicrobiales bacterium (assembly GCA_030043315.1). Lineage (GTDB taxonomy): Bacteria > Actinomycetota > Acidimicrobiia > Acidimicrobiales > RAAP-2 > JAJYVT01. Next base: position 11,225 of record JASHYA010000118.1, on the reverse strand, counting down.
CCCTTGGACTGGGCACGGGAGGTGCGTGGGAGACCCCCCTCGTCGGGACGGACGGATCGGTGACCTACGGGATCGGAAACCCCTACCAGAGCGTCGCCTCGGCAATCGACCACCCAGCTCGCCAGCTGTACACCGACAGCGACGTGAACCTCACAGCAGCGACCGGGAAGCTCCGCTGGTACTACCAAGGCGTTCCCAACGACTTCATGGACTGGGACATGCAGACCTCCCCGATGGCGGCCTCGACGCGAGGCGTCCCCGTGGTGATCGGCAGCGGCAAGATGGGATACGTCTACGAGATGAACGCCAAGACCGGAAAGCTCATCTGGAAAACTCCGGTTGGAAAGCACGACGGCAACGACAACGACGGTCTCCTCGCCCTTGACCATAAGAGCAAGCTGAAGTTGCCCTTTACCTACGAGCCCGGAACCGTGGGCGGGGTCCTCTCCAACCTCGCCCTCGCGGGGACCACCATCTACGTTGTCACCGACGACATCGCCTTCAGGTTCCACTCCCTCACGACAGTCGATGGGTTGCCCGCGAGCTCGAATCCGGTAGCAGCAGGAGAGGTGGAGGCGCTGAACCTCACCACGGGCAAGGTCGAATGGGACACGAAGGTACAGAGCTTCCCCCTCGGTGCCGCGACGGTCTCCAATGATCTCCTCTTCACCACCCTGTATTCCGGCGAGCTGCTTGCGCTCAATCGGACGACCGGAGCCGTCGTGTACCGCCACAAGCTCCCCACGTCGACCAACGCACCGATCGCCATCGCGGGCAACACGGTCATCGTCCCGGCAGGCGCACTCCAAACGAGCGCCAAGGCAAAACGCGGACATCCACAGGTGGTGGCTTACCGCCTGCCTTGATCGGTTGCGGAGTTCCGACACTGGGTCTCGACGCTGTGCGGGTCACCCCAGGGAAAGAAGGCAGGCGCGCAGAATGAATAGGGACAACCGGGTGCGTACGACGCGGAGTGGGCGCGCAAACAGTGCGCGGGACGCGGAAGACCAACGACCCGTCGTCACGGTCAAGAGCTTGGTCAAGCGGTACGGACGCCGCGAAGCCGTCAACGACGTGTCCTTGTGCATCCAGGAAGGGGAGATCTTCGGGATCATCGGGCCCAATGGCGCCGGAAAGACGACGACCGTCGAATGCATCTCCGGCCTTCGTACTCCGGACTCCGGAAATATCGACGTGTGCGGCCTCTCTCCCCAACACGATCGGGACAGGATCAGCGAGTTCGTGGGCGTCCAGCTCCAAGAGAGCGCTCTGCCCCCCCGCTTGAGAGTGGGAGAGGCCCTCCAGCTGTTCGCGTCCTTCTACTCTCACCCGCTGGACCCGCACGAGGTGCTTGATTCCCTCGGCATAAAGCACATCGAGCGCGTCCCGTTCAAGAATTTGTCGGGCGGCCAGAAACAGCGGGTGTCGATAGCTCTCGCGTTGGTGGGCAACCCCAAGATCGCCATTCTGGACGAGCTGACGACCGGGCTCGATCCCGAGGCGCGGCGCGAGACCTGGGCGCTCATCGAGCGCATGAGGGGCCGTGGCGTGACCGTGATCCTCGTTACCCACTTCATGGACGAGGCCGAGACTCTCTGCGATCGGGTGGCGCTGATCGACAAGGCGCGCCTCCGAGCTCTGGACACTCCAGAAGCGCTCGCCGCACGGGCGGGTGGCAGCAGGGTGCGCTTCGTCCCCTCACGGCCCGTGGACGACTCGATCCTGTACGCCGTCGACGGGGTCCAGGAAGTCGAGCGAAAGAACCGTTACGTGACGGTCACGGGGACTGGGGATATGGCCGCATCCCTGATCGACGCGCTCGCGGCCGTCGGCGTCCATGTCTCTGAGCTCGAGGCAAGACACGGGAGTCTCGACGACGCATTCATCCGACTAACCCACGACAAGGCATCGACGGGATCGACGGGATCGACGGGATCGAAGAAGGTCAAAGCATGAAGGCGAGCCTGCAGGGTGTATTCGGTCATCGGTCGCGTGTGCAACTCGCAGCGCTGCTGAAGGTGCAGGCGAAGCTCTCCCTCCGCGAGCCCTATGCTCTCGGCCCCGGCATTGGGATTCCCGCCGTTCTCTTGTTCGTGTTCGGCTTCATCAGCAAATACACCACAGGGAACGTGGGCGGCAGCGGTCTCACCGTCATCGATCTCTGGATCCCTACGCTCATGGTCATCTCGTTCATCGCGATCGCGATCTCGCTCCCGAACACCCTGGTAAGGGACCGTGAGATCGGCTGGCTTCGGCGGCTCTCCACGACGCCCGTCCATCCGTCACGATTGCTCGGCGCACAACTGATCCTGGACTTCGTGCTCGCTGCGGTGGCGATCGTCATTCTGATTGTTGGCGGCATGGTGATCTTCGGTGCGCCACTCACCGTCGGTATCCCCTTCTTCATCCTCTCCCTCGTCTTGGCCATCGCAGAGATCTTCTCACTGGGATTGGTCGTGGCCGCCCTGGTTCCGACCCAGACCGTGGCCAGTGCGGTGGGCGGAGTACTGTTTTTCGCTCTCCTCTTCCTGTCCGGGCTCTGGGTGCAACCGGTACAGGTTGGTGCACCACTGAGAGACATCATGTGGTATTCACCCAGTGGCGCCGCGGTGCGGGCCATTCTCTATTCGGCGTTCAATAGGACGCCACCGATGACGTCCCTCCTCGCGCTGGTTGGCTACACGCTCGTCTTTGCGTTCGTCGCGGTTCGCTACTTCCGCTGGGAGTAAGCAGCCGTCGGCTCGGTCCCGAACTGGTCAGCCCTGCGTTCGGTCACCGGAACCTGAGCGGCGTTAATGGACGCGCGCTCCTCGTCGCTCAGTCCTGCTGCGGCAAGAATGCGCTGCACCACCGCATTCTTGCCCAAGCCGTACTCGTAGATGTCGGCTGCCGTCGCCCCGATGTCTTTCTTTGCGTTCCCGTACTCGGTGCGGAGGTCGGGATCGGCACGTAGCGTCTCACGGACCGCCAGGTGGTTCCGCAACGCCAGAGAACCGGCGACCACCACGTAGGTGTTCGTCCCCGCGAGCCGGTGGGGCTCCCAGAACGCCCAGCGTTGCGGGATGCCGAGCTCGCCGCGGGGCTCGAACCCGAGACCGACGAGGACGGAGGCGGCGGCATCCACGTCGGCCCGATCGACCACGATGTCGATATCGATGACCGGTTTTGCGGCGAGACCGGGAACGGACGTGCTTCCGACATGTTCGATGGATACGAAGGGGACCGCGCCGGCCTTCAACGCGGCTTCGTACTCGGCCCGGAGCTTTCCGAACCGCGCGGGCCACGCGGGGTCGTAGTCGCGTACCTCGATCACCTACGCGACGCTACCGAACGTCGCGAATGGCCGTGGATGACCTGCGTGCGTGACTGGGGTCAGACGCGGCGACGGAGTCCGTCACATACGACCTCGATCATGCGGTCGGGCGTCACACCGAGGCTCGGCTGCTCAGCCGCGTGACAGGCGCCCACGACAAGACCGATCACCTCAGCAGTCGTTACATCGTCCCGCACCGCGCCGGACGCCGTGGCCCGGTCGAGCAGGCGACGGATCGCAGCTTGAAGATCCTCGAACGTCGACGCGCAACGCGACTTTACGTCGACGCCAGCGACGGCCAAGGCGTCGATGACGTCGTGCTTCGCCGATGCCTGGCTTCCGAACGTCCGCAGGAACGAGAAGAGCGCCTCCCCAGGGTCGTCAGCCGTGGACGCCGCGTCCGCCGAGTCGACGAGCTCCTGGAGCCGGGTGGTGACGATCGCCTCGAACAGGGCTTCCTTGGTCGGGAAGTGACGGTAGAGCGTGCCGACACCGACCCCGGCGCGCTCGGCCACCACGTCGATCGGTGCGCTGAGGCCTTCGTCAGCGAAGACCGCCTCCGCCGCGTCGAGGATTCGCCGGCGGTTTTTGACGGCGTCTGCCCGCATACGCCGGACGGACGTGACCCCCTCTGAGCTGGCTGTACTCGTCGCGGTGGCCGTGTCGGCTCCGCTCGCTGTGCTCATTTGGACGCCTCAGCATTCATCGGCGATCGCCCCCTCCGGCGGGTTGACAAACGGAACGCCAGTTCCGTATAGTGTCGAAACCGGAACTTCCACTCCGATTGTACTCCTCGGCAGGCAGTAGAGGGTTCGGTCACCACGGAGGTGCGCCATGCCAGACACCCTTACGAACGTTTCCGCTCCCAGCAGCAGCCGGGGGAGCGAGCTGGAGGCCGCCGCCGGCACGGCCGATCCCCGGCGCTGGTGGGCCCTCGTCGTCATCGCCTTGTCTCAGCTCATGATCGTGCTCGACGCCTCGGTCGTCGTGGTTGCGCTCCCCTCCGCGCAGCACGCGCTCCACATCTCTGCTGCCAACCGCCAATGGGTATTGACGGCCTACACCCTGGCCTTCGGCAGCCTGCTCCTGTTGGGTGGCCGCATCGCCGACTACGCCGGCCGCCGCAGGACGTTCGTGATCGGCCTGATCGGCTTCGGCGCCGCGTCGGCAATGGGCGGGCTGGCCCAGGACCCAGCGATGTTGTTCGGCGCCAGGGCGCTCCAGGGCGCGTTCGCCGCCCTCATGGCCCCTTCCGCTCTGTCCATCCTCACTATCACCTTTACCGAGGCCCGCGAGCGTGCCCGCGCGTTCGGCGTGTACGGCGGGATCGCCGGCGGTGGAGCGGCGATCGGTCTCGTGCTTGGCGGGACCCTCACCCAGCTGGCCTCGTGGCGATGGACGCTCCTGATCAATGCCCCCATCGCCGTCGTCGCAATACTCGGTGCCATCCGGGTCGTTCGACGCGACGGCGGGGCGTCCCACGCGACCCGGGGTTACGACCTCCGCGGGGCGGTCAGCGCCACCGCCGGACTGTTCCTCCTCGTGCTCGGCTTCTCCGCCGCAAACACCCACGGCTGGACGGCAGCGCTCACCCTGGCGCTCATCGCCGGCGGAGTTGCACTGCTCGTCGCGTTCGTGGCCATCGAGCTACGAGCCGCCAACCCTCTGCTCCCCCTTCGGGTCGTCCTCGACGCCAACCGCGGTGGGGCATACCTGGCATCACTTCTCGTAGGCATCGCCTTGCTCGGCACGTTCTTGTTCCTCACCTACTTCCTACAGGGAACGCTGCACTACTCGGCGCTGAAGACCGGCTTTGCCTTCCTCCCGTTCTCTGCCGGCATCATCCTCGGCGCGAGCCTTTCCAGCCGGTTCCTGCCCCGCGTCGGTTCACGGCGCCTGATGACGATCGGGCTCCTGATGGCCTGCGTCGGTCTCGCGTGGTTCACCCGACTGAACGTGGACAGCTCCTATCTCGCCAACCTTCTCCCCGCGGAGCTGGTGGTCAGCACTGGCATGGGGATCACCTTCGTGCCGATGAGCAGCACCGCGCTCTTCGGTGTCGACCCCGAGACCGCCGGAGTCGCGAGCGCGCTGGTGAACGCCTCACAGCAGGTCGGCGGCGCTCTCGGCACCTCGCTCCTGAACACGGTTGCGGCATCCGCCACCGCCGGCTACCTGGCGACGCGACTCCGGCAACCGGACGCCGCCGCCGTCGCCACCGTGCACGGGTTCACGGTCGGCTTCGCAGTGAGCGCGGCGCTGGTCGCGGCGGCAGCTTTGGTGGCAGCGTGGTTCATCCGCGGTTCGCACAGAGACGACAGCGGCAGTCCTCCGGGGGACCTCGTACCCGTCCTTGCAGCGGTGGAGCGATAGCGCGAGCCGTTCACGCATCTGCCGGAACGTCTGAGCAGGCAGGGGAGCAGCGGGAAGCCACCTGACGCGTACCTCGGCGAGCCCAGCGCACCAGATGCTGACCGGGGCCCCGCACCAAGTTGGCCGTGGCGTCAAGCGGCGCATCCCCCTTATCGGTGGTCGAACCACGTTTCCGCGGGAACGCGGCGCTGACGTGGCTTCGGAGCGGCCTCCGGCGTACCCACCGAAGTGCCGCGGGGCGCTAGGCCCCGTGAGCAGCGCTCACGAACGCCCACGTTTGCGAGTCCTGCGGCGCACCCCACGGGCCCAAGGGGGGAAGAGCCCGTGGAGTGCCGCCGCCGGGGATGGGGAAAACTGGGGGCGGGCGCCCGACACCTGGGAAGCTCCCCACCCGCCCCACGCACCAATGTGGCAGTCCGTCCTCCACCCAGGGACGACGGTTGATCAACTTTCGACGGAGAGCACTCCGACGTGATGGCTCATCGGTTGCGGACCCATAGGTCAGCGGCGGAGCTCGCCAAGGACTGCAATGAGGCGGTCAACGTCCAGTGCAGTGTTGAACACGTGGGCGGACACCCGAAGCGAGGAGCCCCGTACCGATACGTGGACCTGTCGTTCTCTCAGGCGGGCTGCCACGTCCATGGGATCGAGCCCAGCGGGAAGACGCAGGCCCAGCAAATGGGGCGAGCGAGCCGTCTGCGGTGACACTCCGAAGCCGAGGTCAGCAGCGGCGTTCGCCACGGTATTGGTTAAGGCTCGGCCGTGTGCCATCACCTGGTCGAGGCCCCACCCGGCCAGCAGCTCCATCGACGCGTTCGCTGCAGGCATCAGTGCGAAATTCGAAACCTCTCCCATGTCGTACCGACGCGCTCCGTCTGCGAACTCTTCCGAATAATTGACGAGCCCGGCAAAGTCATCACTGCCAGCCCGGGCGATCCAATTGTGCTCGAGCGGCTGGCCCTCTCGCCGCTTGGGTGCTACCCAGCAGAACCCGACGCTGTAGGGACCGAGCAACCACTTGTAAGCGGCGGTGATCAGAAAATCGGGCTGGATCCGCTGCACGTCGATCGCGATGGCACCGGCTGCCTGGCAGGCGTCGACGACCAGCGACGCGCCAAGTGAACGCGCCTGCTGGCCGACACGAACCAAGTCGACCACCGTGCCGTCGGTCCAGTGGCAAGCCGGAACGGCGACCACGGAACACCGCTCGTCGAGTGCCTGCTCGAGAGCGGCAGTCCAATCGCTATCCGACGGCCGAGTGACAGTACATACCTCGGCGCCCGTCCGGGCAGCCAGGTCGTGCCAGACGTAGACGTTCGAGGGGAACTGCTCGGACAGGACGACGATCCGTTGCCCCGGGCCAACGGTCAGGTTGGCAGCGGCCAAGGCGGTCCCGTAGCTGACAGACGGAATGATGCAGACGCCGTCACTGTCCCCACCCACCAGGTCGGCGAACAGCGAACGTGCCCGTTCGACTGGTTCAAAAAAGTCGGGTACTCCAATGTGCCACGGCGCGGCCTTTCGCTCCATTCCCTGGTGTCCCGCCGCTAGCGCAGCGCGAGGAAGTGGGCCCATGTAGGCGCAGTTGAGGTACACCACTTCTGTCGGGATGTCGAATGCACCACGAGCTGGAAGGCGGTCGGTAAGTGCACTTGTGTCGCGTTCACCAGTTCGCGGTTCGTCCATGTGGCACATCATGCCCGACCTGCGCGACGCAGACGGGCTGGAGTGGGTCGACAAGTTCTCCCCGGGATTGATACGGGCGAGGGAGCGGAACGGATTGCGGATTCTCGATTCTTCGTCTGTCTTTTCGTGTCCTGGCGCAGAACACATCCAAGCCTGAGTCGTCAGAACCGGATGGAGCACTGCTGCGGGCAATCCGATCGACACCACGCGACGTATAGGGATCTGAACCGGATGCCGCCTCGGAGAGACGAGCGAGTCGGAATGGACCCTGGAGGTGCACATGCAACACAAGTCGTTACGCAGGCTGCCCGCCGTGGCGGGGATCGCGACGGTCGTGGCGATCGGCGCGTTCGCCGGCTGGGGCGGATCGGCCGCGTCCGCGGCAGGTCCGTCCAAGACAACCGCTACCGTGCACGTGGCGAAGCTCTCCGTAGGCACGGTCCTTGTCACTGAGGCAGGGCGCACCTTGTACGTCTTCAGCTTGGACGCACGGAAGACGCCGAAATGCGTGGGCACCTGCGCCAAGTTCTATCCCCCACTTCTCACGACCCACGCCCCGACCGCGGGAAAAGGAGTGGCCAAAGGATTGCTCGGAGACGTGAAGACGTCCACCGGCAAGCTTCAAGTGACCTACAACCACTGGCCCTTGTACACTTTCGTCGAGGACAAAGCACCCGGTCAGGTCCACGCCCAGATGCGCAAGGTCTTCGGAGGGGAGTTTGCGACCATCGGGGCGGCCGGCCATTCCCCGTTCCCAGCCGCGTCGCCGCCACCACCGAGCACCACGACCACCACGACACCGGGTTACAGCTACTAGCACGCAGGAATCACGGGGCATCGCACGAGGTACGTGGTGGGTCCGAATCATTCGATCAGCAGACGCGGACGGACGCTCGAGGTGACGAACGGGCACTTTGAGGCCGGCCTAGGACCGCGTCTCGTTGGGCGGTTCCTCGAACCGACGAGCGCCAGGACTGGGAGGTACGACATGGATAGATCAGGGGCGCGCAAGCGGCCATCCTTGGTGAGAGCCGGGTGCGTGGCGATCGTTGCTGCCGCAGCTGGAGCGCTGTGCACGTCTGTGGCGTCATTTGGGCCCGTGGGAGCGTCAACCGTGCACGGTTCCAAGTTCACGATCGTAAAGACGGGCAAATTCGGGAAGGTCCTCGCTGACGGCGACACCGTCTACACGCTGAAACCGAGCTCGACGCCGTGCAAATCCAAGTGCTGGAAGTACTGGCCCCCGGTCGTTCTGCAAGCCGGGGTGAAGCACCCGCACGCAGGGGATGGAGTGAAGGCGTCGAAGCTCGGGACGAGGTCCGTGCGGGGCGTCGGCCTCCAGGTGACCTACGACGGCCACCTCTTGTACTGGTACTACCGCGACAAGGCGCCCGGTCAGGTGAAGGGCAATGTGACCGACACATGGGGCAAGTGGTCGCCGGTCTTCCTTTCGAAGTCGCACCCTCAGGCGGGGTCGACACCGCTCCCCCACTCGGGATCGACATCAGGGTCGACTGCCGGTTCGGGAGGGGTTTCGTTCTAGTGGCAGCGTCAACGTCTGGCTTGGTCGCCGGCACCCGGTCGGTTGCGAACGGCGCTGTGGCCGTACCCCGCGTGCGGCGAGTGTGGGCGTCCATCTCTTCAGGCGTGTACATCCCCGCATTCATGATCGCGGCGATCGCCGCGGCGCTGATCGGGGTCGGCTGGGCTACGCACTGGGGTGGTGCCGACTTCTCCGGTTCGGTCGCCGACCTCCATCTCGTCGTCGTGGGGCCGGTCAGCCTTGCCATCCTCGGAGTGACCCTCGTAGTGGAGCGAATACGTCCGGCGCAGCGACGGGCCCTCGTCGCCCGCGGCCATCGCCACGACGTGCTTTTCGCCGTGCTGCACGCGACCGTTGGCGTGGTGCTCATCACGGCGCTCACCCTCTCGTTCCAAGAGGTCGTGCGCCGGACGTTCCCCTGGGTCGAACTCCCGCATATGCGTCTCTTGCCGCGGATCATCGCGGTCGCGGCGATCTTCGTGGCCATGGACGGTTGCAACTGGCTCGTCCACCTTGCCAACCATAGGAACCGAGTGCTCTGGCGATTTCACGAGCTTCACCACTCGCAGGAGGACTTGAACGTGCTCACGGTCTTCCGCACGCACCCGCTCATCCACGTCTCGTATCTCGTCACCCTCTTGCCGGGGATTGTGCTCCTCGCCAACGGCGCGGTGTCGATCACGCTCCTGGTCATCTACGGCGGCGTCGTCGCGTTTGCCCACTCCAACACGAACGTCGGGTTCGGGCCCCTGCGTCGGATCTTCGTCAGCCCGAACTATCACCGGATCCACCACCGCCTGGAGGGAGCACAGGACGTCAACCTCGGCTTTGTCTTCACTATTTGGGACCAACTCTCGCGTCGGGCGGTTTTCCCGTCTGCAGAGACGGTCGGCATCGACACCGGGCTCCCCGGACGTCCCCTCAGGGTGGAACACGTGGGTCCTCGCACCCGACATCTCGCCGTCTTCGGAGCACAGCTCCTAGGCCCGTTCCGCTCGATGCCCCAGTCGGTCGACCTGCCGTCGGTCCGATCGGGGGTCGCAGTGCCCGAGCGAGAACCGACGCCATGACGCGTACCATTCGATCACCTGTGGTGAAGCGCAACGGGCGCCGCGCGCTGCGCTTGCTGTTCAGCGTGCACGCGGCCCCGGTTCCCGTCGACCTTGCCATGGCCGCGGCGCGAGTCGCCCTCGCCTGGATCTTCATCTACTACGGCGCCGGAAAGCTGTTCGCCGCCTTCAACGAAGCCGGCATCCACGGGACGGCCCTCTACTTCGACAATGTCGCGCACCTGCACCCAGGAGGTCTCTTCGCCGTGGTGGCGGGAGTGATCGAGTTTGGCGGTGGAGTCGCCGTCGCGCTCGGTTTCGCCGTCCGGCTCGCGGGGATCGCTCTCTTCGGGGACATGGTGATGGCCATGATCACGGTCACGTGGGCGACCGGGATCAACTCGGTGACGACGCCCCCCGGCTACCAGCTCAACCTCGCCCTCGCCGTCCTCGCGCTGATTGTCACCCTCCTTGGTGGCGGCAGGCTCAGTGTCGACGCCATCATCGCTCAGAGACTTGGGGCAACGAGACCTCGCCCGGAACTCGAGGGTCGAAACCTCCTCGGGCTGGGAACAGCGCAGAGGGGTGGGGCCGAGCTGCAAGCAGGAACCGAAACCCTGTCAAGCATCAGCCGAACATGTGTGAAGCATCGACCGACAACGAAAAGTCGCAGTTCAGCCGAGTCAATACCCACAAGTGGAACGCCCGGGCGGACTTGAACCGCCGACCTCCGGATTACAAGTCCGGTGCTCTATCCGTTCTGAGCTACGGGCGCGTGAGGTGTTGCCGTCGAAGCTCGACGGCAGGCGCACACAATAGCCGGGCCTCTGTCGGCCAAGTAGCTCGTCACGGGAGCTACCTCGGCTCGCCACCGGCGATCCACCTGGCCCGCCGCCGGCCTCGGGCCCCGTCACCTGCGAGAACACACGGGGCCACATTGCGCCCTGCACCGCTCGCCGGCCGCGGGCGCGCGATTGCGGTGGCCTGACCCGGAGTGCAGTCGGCGATCTTCGGAGGTCAGGGTGCGTCCGTCACTCGAGCGGTGGCCCGTCGCCTTCCACGCCCTCGACGCGGACCTCCATGTCGGCTCCGTCGAGCAAGAGCAAGACGCGAAAGCCCGGTTGCTCCCTGCATACTGCGCGACGCGCGAGCTTGTCCACCACCTGGTCGACCCGTTGGGCGTCAACTCCCCACCAGCTCGCCGTACGCCTGACGAACCGCCTTGCGTTGGCGACATCGAACACGCTGCCCCGGTACCTCC
>JASHYA010000117.1 GCA_030043315.1 Acidimicrobiales bacterium | reverse complement strand
GGCTCGTGCCCGACCGTCGGGATCGCGGGGCTGACGCTGGGAGGCGGGGTGAGTGTCTTCTCCCGGCGCTACGGCCTCACCTGCGACCAGCTCGCCGCCGTGCGGATCGTGACGGCGGACGGCCGGCTCCTCACCTGTGACCGCGAGCACCACGAGGATCTCTTCTGGGCGTGCCAAGGCGGAGGCGGCGGGAACTTCGGGATCGTCACCTCCTTCAAGTTCCGTGTGCACCCGATCCCACCGATCGCGCTCTTCACCTTGCAGTGGCCGTGGGCAGCCGCCGTAGAAGTGCTCGCAGCTTGGCTGCACTGGATCGCGGGAGCGCCGGACGAGTTGTGGTCGAATTGTCAGCTGCTGTCCGCAGGCACCGCCGGAGGGACGTCGGTCAAGGTGACCGGGGTCTTCTGTGGGTCTGCGAGCGTGCTCGCGTCGCTCCTCCGCCCGCTGCGTGCCGCCGTCACCACCGCGCCCACAGTGGACTTCGTGGGGCCCGACGGCTACCTCCCCGCGATGCTCGCCGAGGCCGGCTGCGAGGGCAAGACCGTCGCGGCGTGCCACCTGCCGAGCCAGAACCCGGCGGGAACGCTCAGCCGGGCAGCCTTCAAGGCCAAGTCGGCGTACCTGATCGCGACGCCGCCCGACCGAGGGGTCGCCGCCGCGGTGGACGCGGTCTCGCTCATCGACCAAGACGTCCCCGAGGTCGGCGGGGGCATCGTCTTCGACTCCTACGGCGGCGCCGTGAACCGCGTGGCACCGGAAGCCACCGCGTTCGTGCATCGGAACGCGCTCGCCTGCGCGCAGTGGAGCTTCTTCTGGGAGGCAGGAGCCCCGCAGTCGGTGGTGGCCGCCGGGACCTCCTGGCTCCAGTCCGCCGCCCGGAGCCTTGGTCCCTACGTCCACGGCGCGTACCAGAACTACATCGACCCCACGCTCACCGACTGGGCGCGCGCCTACTACGGTGCCAACCTCCCCCGCCTCGTGAAGGTCAAGCGGAAGCTGGACCCCGACGACTTCTTCCACTTCGCACAGTCGATCCCCACCAGGCTCACTTGACCGTCCGCAGAACCTTCACGCGCTCCGTGGCGCTGGGGGACGACTTCGGAAGCGGACCTCAGCCACGGACCAGCGAGGAGCAAGTGCCCAGGCCTAGGAGCCGAACGTCCATGTCGAGGGGTAGATGTGGGCGGTCGAGTCCTGCGCAGGGATGCCCTTCAATTTCGAGGAGATCGCCGAGATCTGATAGGCGGCGTTCGGGAACCAGAGGTCCGGCAACTGCTTCGCCAGGTACTCCTGGTACGAGTACAACGTCTTGAGCGAGGCGGCGTTCCCCTCCGACTCGATCGTTGTGATGTCCTTGTCCACTGTCTTGTTGCAGTAGTTCCCCCCATTGGTGGCGCCGCCACAGCCGAACAGGCTTGTGCCGTCGGGGTAGTAGATCGGCACGTAGGTGTACACCGGTGAGGCGATGATCGTGAGCACCGGGGCGCTGGCGGGGCATGCGGCTGGCTTCTTGCCGATGCAGGCGTACGCGTTCGAAAGGACCGTGTTCTCGGGCGCCTCGGACAGTGTCAGGTGAATGCCCACGGCGCTGTAGGCCGAGCGCATGACCTGGATCTCGTTGTCGATGTCCGGAAAACCGCTCGGGTACTGGAGCGGGACCGACAGCTTGGTGCCTGAGGCGATGCCCTTCCCGCACTCACCCGCTCCCGCTCCCGGTTTGGTGCACACGTCGGCGCCGCCTGAGTGGATGGTCCAGCCGTGCGAGGTGAGGAGCTTCTTCGCCTTCGATTTACTGTATGGGTAAGGGTTCTTCTTCTCCGCCTTCGACAGGAAGTTCGTGCTCGGGAACGTCGGGACGGGCCCGTAGGTCGGGGTGCCGTAATTGCCGAGGATCGACTTGATGTACTCGGGCTGGTCGATCAGCGTCTGCATCGCTTGGCGGATGTAGAGCTGGCTCACGAGTGCGTCGTACTTCGGATTGCTGAACAAGATCCCGATGAACGTGAGGCCCCATTCGTACCAGGGCTGGATCTTGAAGCCGCTCGCCTCGAGCGACCCGATCGTGCCGAGGTCTGTGGTCGGCACATAGCCGTAGTCGACGGTGCCGGAACGGAGCGCGTCGTACTCGGCGGCCGCGCTGGTGAAGGGCAGCTCCTCGAACTCGCTGATCTTTGGCTTGTTCGACCCCGAGTACTTCTTGTTCGGGATCATGATGACCTGCCCGGTCACCTGGAAGCCCGTCTTTGGCTGGAGGTGCCAGGGCCCGTCGACCACCTGCCACAGCGCTGTGGTCGCCCAGGTAGAGAGCGACTCGGAGCGGGCGTTCAAGTACGTGTACACGGATTTGGCCCCGGCGCTCGTGCTGTCGTATGTGCCGACGGCTCCGGTCGTAGACGTCTTGTCCCACGCCTGCTGGGGGATCGGAGTCAGCGTTGCGAGGCCGTTGTAGAGGAGATACGTCTGGTTGTACACCTTGTTCAGGTTGAGGACGAAGGTGTCCGCGGACGGGGCCGAGTAGCTCGAGACGTGTGTCATCCATCCGCCGGGAACGTAGCCGGCGTAGTTTGTCTTCTCTGCGAGCATGAGGTTCATCCAGAACACGAGATCACGGCCGGTCACCGGTGCCCCTGTCGACCACACGAAGTGCTTGAGCTTCATGGTCACCGTCTTGCCACCGTTGGAGAACACCGGCGGCTCCGCCATGCTCAGCTTGTAGTTCACGGTGGCGGCGCTGTTTGTCGGGTGGCCGAACCAGTACAGCGGTAACCACATCAACGGTTGGAGGTACGTGATGTCGGCGTTCTGGGAGTTGGCCCCGTCGTAGAGGGGGAAGATGTAGGTGGGCGTCGCCCCGGGCTGCTCGGCGAAGGTGACCACGCCGCCCGACTTCGAAGCGTGGCGAGCCGGTGCAGCCTGGGCGTTGGAGGTCTGCCCCACCGTGACCGAGAAGATTCCTGCGACGGCGCATACTGCCGCCGACGATGCGAGCACCCTGCGAAGCAAGTGCATCTCTGGCACACCCCCCAATGAAAGAACTCCGCTCCGGGACTGCGAACCACCCAACGCTGCGGCGGCCTTTCACGATCCGGGCGCCGCGTTGCGGCGAATCTAGTCCGGTCGAGTGCACGGTAGAGCAACACGTGGGGGTGCCGGACCGCCGGGCTGCCGCGGACGGCCCGCAAGGGCAAGGAGGACCGCCCCTGCCTGACGGGTGCCGCGACTACCCGGATCTCGTGGCGACCGTCAGCTGCACCTCCAGAGGCGCACCTCCCGGCAGCGACTGGACTCCGACCGTGACCCGAGCGCCACGGGGCACGCCGTCCCCGAGCAGGGTCTCGAGCCGCTCCGACGCGGCATCGGCTACAGCGCCCAGATCGGTGAACCCGGAGCCGCAGGCGACGTACACCGTCATGGAGACGACGTGGTCGATGGCCTCGAGCCCGCCTGCGGAGTCGGCCGCGGCGGCGAGGGCGTTCGCTGCGGCCAGAGCCGCCGCTCCCCGGGCCGCGGCCAGGTCCACGTCCTCCCCGACTCGTCCCCGCACCAGCAGGGACCCGTTCCGTCTCGGCGTGATTCCGGCCGTGACGACCCAGCCGCGAGAGGCGACCGCGGCGTCGTACCGTCCCATAGGTGCGGGCGGCGCCGGGAGGATCCTGCGATCGTCACCGCTCTCGACATCGGATCCGTCGGCCATGCGCATCTCCCTTCCTCGCTCCGATCGACCGGTCTCGTGACGAGGTGCCGTACGTCGCCGAGGGTGGTCACGCAAGGTGTCCGCGAGCCGACACGGGCCAACGATCGACGACGGCGCCGTCGCGCACGACGTCGTAGTGGTCGAAGAGGTTGACGGTCGGACAGGCGTGGTTCGGGACGACCCGGACGAGGGTTCCGATCGCCGGCTTGGGCTGATCTCCGAGCGCAACCACACCATGGCACTCCGACATGCGGACGACCGTGGCGTCTCCGAGCTCCGGAACGACGCCGAACCCCTCGAGCCAGGGCGGCTGATCGGCGGAGAGCGCCTTGCTGCCGGCGTCGATGACGGCGTGACCCGGGACCGCCGTGCTCACCACCGTCGCGACGACCGCCATGGAGACCTCCGACCACGGGGCTGACCCGAGCCCGACCTGCTGACGGTCGTAGAACACGTAGGTCCCCGGTCGCTCTTCGTTGACCGGAGGGATCGCGGAGGTCAGCGCGGTGGGCGTCGCCCCGGCGCTCACCCGGTGGGCCACGATGCCACAAGACGCCATGCCGTCCACGGCTTCGGCGAGGAGCGCTGCTTCCTCGTGCGCCGCTCGAACGGGGGCGGAAGGATCCCAGTACGCGTGTCCGGCATGCGTGAACACGCCATCGACGCGAAGTCCCAGGTCGACGAGGTCTGCCGCCAGTTGGGGGGCGGCTGCCGGCGGGACGCCGCTGCGGTGTTGGCCCGTGTCGATCTCGATGACCACGGAGACCGACCGCTCCAAGTCGTGCGCGGGGAGGAGAGCTCCGGCCTCCACGGAGTCCACCCCGATCGCGAGCCGGGCGAGCTCTGCCAGGCGGGCGAGCCGTCGTGCTTTCTCGCGGACCGCGATCACGGGGTAGGCGATGAAGAGGTCATCGAAGCCTGCTGCCGCAAGGACTTCGGCTTCGCCGATCGACGCCGCCGTCAACCCCCGCGCGCCGTTCGCCACCTGGAGCGAAGCGATGTCGATCGACTTGTGGGTCTTGGTGTGAGGGCGGAGCGCGACGTCACGCTGAGCCATATAGGCCGCCATACGCTTGACATTGCTCGTCAGCGCGTCGACGTCCACCACCAGGGCAGGGGTGTCGACCGCCTCGGGCA
>JASHYA010000116.1 GCA_030043315.1 Acidimicrobiales bacterium | reverse complement strand
CCGCCCACCTTCACGGCCACCTTCTCGCCCGACGGACTCACCCCGCCGCTGCCGACGGTCACCTTCACGTGGAAGACGGTGGCGGTCTCCGTCGCGTACGTCGTCGTCGCGGGGAACGAGACGGTGGTCGTGGTCGAGCTCTTTGTGGTTACGACCTTCACTGTGTTGGAGGCGCCCGAGGTGCTGATGTTGTTGGTGGCGGTGACGGTGAAGTGGTAGGTAGTTCCCCCGGTGAGCGCGCCCACCTGGTAGGTGGTTCCCGTTGGTGTGGCGATGGGGGCGCCTGTCTCAAGGACGGTGTAGTGGGTGATGGCTGTGCCACCGTTTGTGGCGGGCGCTGTCCAGGTGAGTGTCACGGTCGAACTCGTGGTGGCCGTTTCGTCCAGGTTGGTCGGCGCCCCAGGGGCCGACTTTGTCTTGACCGTGAGGACGTAGGTCTGCGATGCCGACGGGTTCGTGCCGTTCGAGGCAGTGATTGTTATGTCGTAGGTTCCCGCGCTGCCTGGCGCCGGCGTACCCCAGAGGCTGGCCGTGCCGTTGCCGTTGTCGGCGAAGTACATCCCTTCGGGCAACGTGCCCGACTCGGTGATCGCAGGCGTCGGGTAGCCCGAGGTTTGGATGGTGACCGAGCTCGCGTCGCCAACGAAAGAGGTCGAAGCAGCGCTCGAGGTGATCGACGGCGCGCTGAAGGCGGCCCCAGAAAGCGGAGTGACCAGGAAGAGGGCCACACCCTCGGACGGGACGGTCGCGCTGATCGTTCCACCTGTGATCGTCCCCGCGTATTGGCCCGTAGCCAACGATCCACCGGTGTCCAAGGAGTTCTTGCCCCAGAGATCTTGTAGCTCGTATCCATTGGGGTCGACCGCGAGCGTGGGCATCTGCGGCGGCGGATACGCCGCGCCGGCCGTCTTGCTGGTGATGTTGGCGTCGAAGGTACCTATCGCTGTGTTGATCGCGGACACCGTCGTCGAGAGGGTGGCGCTCGCGGGGCTTGTCTCGGCGGAGGTGTTGAACAGCGCCACGTAGGCGTCACCGTCCGGTAGCACCTTGGCGAAGACCTGATTGCCCGCAGCGCTGGTCGAGGCGAGCGAGCCGGACGTCGAGACCTGCACCGCGTCTTCGGCTGACTCGTCGACCGCGAGGAGCTCTTTGTCCATCAAGAGGCTCTTTGTGGGCTGCACGAGGCCAGCGCTGTTCTGTGAGGAGATTGTTCCGTAGCCGTTGCTGATAGACGCTGTGAGATCGCCACCCAGGATGAGCGGGGCGGAGCCCATCGACCACAGGCCGAGCTGGGTCTCGGACGCCGCTTCGGACATCCCCGAGTCCGTGCTGCCGTCGCCGACCTCGATCGAGTCGCCGTCGTTGAACTCGCCCGGCCCGCCGTACCACTCAAAGCTGTTCGAACTGCTGCTGCCCCCGAAGAAGGCGAAGCGGTTGTCCCAGTGCTTGTAGCTGGTCAGCGGGAACACATCGGTACAGCCTGTGAAGGGCTGAGAGGACAGGGGCAACTTTGACGATGTGACTGTGCATGTTGTTGCGGAGCCCTCACTCGGGCCGTTGATCTCAATGTCGGGCGGCTCCTCCCACTGGTTCGCGTACTTGCTCAGTGTCGGGGCCAGGGTCGCGTTGAAGCTGCCCTGGGTCATGTTGAGAACGATCGGGCGACCGGACTGGGCGATCGCGGCCTGCCAGGCCTTCGCATCGGGCCCGTTGGAGTTGGAGATGCCGTCGAGCTTGATGTAGTCCACGCCCCACGAGGCGAGCTCGTCGACCACGGAGTCGGTGTAGTCCTGTGCCGCCTGGCCTTCGGGGGTTGTGAGCGCGCCGTAGTCGATCCTGTCTTGGTCGCCGCAGTTGTAGTTGGCCTGGTTCTTGGCAGGAGACGTGATGATGGTGGCGGCGCTCTCGCCCGGGACGGTGGCCTGGCTGCCTGGGAGACCCGTCTGGCCCGGTTCCAGGATCGGCGTCGCCGCACTGACGGCGTTCTTCGAGATTCCTGCCGTCTCGTAGATGCCGAACTTCAGCCCGAGACTGTGGACGTAGTTGGCCAGGACCTGGATGCCGTTGAGCGACCCTGTCCCCGGGTACGGGGTGCTTGTGGGGATCCACCGGCCGTAGGCATCGACGCTCGGGCCTGTTCTGCTCGGACATTCGTACCAGCCGTCGTCGATGTTGACGTAGACGTAGCCAACAGAGGCGAGACCGCTGCTCACGAGCGCATTGGCTTCAGCCTCGATCTCCGCTTCGTTCACCTTGAACCTGGTGAAGCTCCAGCTGCTCCAACCCATCACCGGCGTCGGGTCGGCGTTGTCGATACTGTCCGGCGGGTAGTTCGTCGCCGCCCGAGCGGCTGGTGCACTGCCAACAGCGGCGGCCACCATCCCAGCAACCATCGCCGTGGCCATCACCGCAACGACCAGGCCGCGATTGAACCGTCTCGTCGTCATTTTGCGCCCCCCTTTTGCCGATTTCGCCTTCCCGCCATCCGGGAATTAGCCGACTCGACGTCGAGCGGGGGTCAGACGCTCAACGTCACGTTCCCTCTGACCATCCAACCACTCGTTTGTCATTTTTGTGCACACAGGAGTCCCTGTCAAGCATTTATCGACATATGACTGACTGTACTGAGCGATAAATGGCCTGAGTCGACCGAAACGAGCACAGTCTGCTGCCTAAGTGCTCTGGGCCGGGGCGAGCGACGAGTACCGGGCCTGCTGACCCGTTCCGGCACGGTGACGGTGAGCCGGCCTGTAGGCGGGATTCTGTCCAGCCTCGAAGAGGCCTGGGTGACCATCCATCTATGCGGCCTACCTGGGGACTGCCCCGAACGGGGCGGACGGGCCGCCCGTGTCCCACGCTTGGCCTTG
>JASHYA010000115.1 GCA_030043315.1 Acidimicrobiales bacterium | reverse complement strand
TGACAGCGTCACCCCGCTGGGCGCGTCGGATGTGTAGGTGAACTTGGGCGACGACGACCCGTAGGTCTGGGAGCCCGAGACCGTGACGGTGATGGAGGCCGAGCTCACGGCGAAGCCGTCCGTTTCCCCGACGTAGCTCAGGGCGTAGCCCGGGTTCGAAGAGGTGAGGCCGTGGCAACTCGACCCTTCGATCGTGTAGGAGCCGACGCCGAGCGAAGAGGTGATCGCTGTGCCGGTGCCCACGTCGGTGCAGGTGAGCGTCCCTGACAGCGTCACCCCGCTGGGCGCGTCGGATGTGTAGGTGAACTTGGGCGACGACGACCCGTAGGTCTGGGAGCCCGAGACCGTGACGGTGATGGAGCCACTGACCGTCAATGTGTCAGTCGCTGTCACGGCCGCCGTATCGGCACTTGACGCCTTCGCCGTGTTGGAGACCGTTCCACCCACATCCGTGTCGGTCAGCTGCACAGGTATGTCGATGGTCGGCAGACTTGTACCCGATGCGATTCCGCTCGTCGGCGGCGTGTACGTGCACACGGCTTTCGACGGCGCTGTGAGCACGGAGGCAGCGCAGTCCCACCCTGTACCGGAAGGTGCGGCCGTCAGGACAACCCCTGTAGGTAGGGGGTCGGTCACGGTGACCGGCTGCGTCTCGGGAAGGCTCCCAGAGAACTTGGAGCCGATCGTCACGTTCGCCATATAGTCGAAGTCCGTCCCGGTGGTGGCCGCGTGCCGGGAGCCCAACGTGTCGCTCAGCTTGAGGTCGAGCGCCGTCCCGTCGGGGTCGATGTTGAAGCCGAAGAGGCTTTCGCCGTCATACTTTGCGTCAGGCGATGATGCTACGGCCAAGTCCATCATCTGGTAACTACGATTTGTGCCAGGGAAGGCCGCTACCGCATGGATGGTGAGACCAATCGTCGTCCCAGGTGGCAGCGGAGCGGGTGGGGTGTAGACACACTTCACGAATTGTGTGACGAGTTTGGTGGCTGAACATGTCCAGTTGGGCTCTGTTGCCGTCGGCACCGAGAGAATGGTCAGTGTGGTTGCCGCCGAAGCCGTTGTCGGTGTTGTTGTTGTCGGTGTTCGCACCTCGGTGATCCGAGGCGCGTCGATGATCGTGACGGGGTCGGGCTCAGGGCCATCCAAGACCGTGAACGACTGGGTGTATGTGAACGGAATGCCCCCGTACTCATTCACGCCAGCTTCGGTGACGCCGAAGGAGGGTGCGAAGATCAAGCCTGCGGACGGCGAGGTCGCCCCCGTATACGAGTGGAGCTGTGTCGACGACGACTGCTGTGTTGTCGGCGTAAAGGTGGCCGTGACCGTGTAAACCGCAGGTTGAAGCTCGATATGCGACGTCAGATGGCAGGTGAAGGCGGTGGTGTCTGTTGTCGCGTGGCTCCCTGATTCCGTACACGACAGCGGCTCCGAGGACCCTGTCACTGCAAGCGGTGTGATCGAGCCCTCGGGGTAGCCGTCGCCCGGCGTGCCGGTGACCGTGACCGTGAAGCTCGCCTGTGTCTCAGAGCCGAATGTGAGGATTGGCGAGGTGACCGTGACCGTCGGTGAGACCTGAACCTGGAGCAACCAGGTTGTGGAAGCGACTTGGGCGACTGTAGATGTTGCGTAGTAGCCACCGAAGAGGAGGAGCTGACGGGAGGCGGGGTCGTAGGCCATCGAGGCCTGTGTGGAGATCGGCGGGACTGGCTCAGTGCTGAGCTGCGTCCAGTTGGTCCCGTTCCAGGTGAAGGTCTTGGGGCCGCCGAGGAAGCCGCTCCCGAAGAGGACGAGTTGGCGGATCGCGGGGTCGTAGGCCATCGAGGCAGCGAAGCCGAACTTCGGGGTTGTCTTCGGCGTGAGCTTCGTCCAGTTGGTGCCGCTCCACGTCCAGATTGTTGTGAAGAGGAAGTCGCCGTTGTAGCCGCCATCAAGGATCAACTGTTGGCTGGCCGGGTCGTAGGCCATGGACGCGACGTACCGGGGTGTCGGGCTTGTCCCTGTGGTGATCTTCGTCCAGTTCGTGCCGTTCCAGGTCCAGGTTGTACGGAAAAAGACGGGGGTGGGTCCTGTCTTCCCACCCAGGCCACCGAAGAGAACGAGCTGTGTGGTCGCTGTGTCGTAGGCCATGGAGGCCCAGAATCGTGATGCGGGGCTTGTCGTAGAGGTGAGCTCCGTCCAGTTCGTCCCGTTCCATGTCCAGGTTGTCGTGAACCTTGTGCCCGTTGTGTTAGTCCCGCCGAAGAGGATGAGCTGTCCGGTGTGCCGGTCGTAGGCCATCGAGGCGCCCGCGCGGGCTGGAGGGCTTGTCTTCGGGGTGAGCTCCGTCCAAGTGGTCCCGCTCCAGGTCCAGGTTGTCGAGAAATCGACTGTTGTGGTGTACCCACCGAAGAGGATGAATTGGCCGGTGGTTGTGTCGTAGGCCATGGAGGCGCCCGCGCGCGCAGATGGGTGGTTCGCAGGTGACAGCTTCGTCCACGTCAGCGTCGGACCGGTTGTCGCACCAGCTGGTGGTGCGCCCGATAGGAGCACCGACCCTCCCACGGATGCGGCGACCAACGCAGCGGCGAACACCGCGGGGACGTGACGCCGGAAACCAGTCGTGCAGACGCGCATCGTCCGTCGGCTTCCGGATCGCTTGCCTGCGTTGGGTGACCTCTGTTGCTTTCGCTGAGAGACTGAACGAGCGATCCAGATCATTTTCCCCGCCGCCTTCTTGGTGGTCTCGCCGGTTCGCGAAGGCCTCTAAAGGGGATCCTGACCGTAAGGCGGCACACAAACGACACACGGCGCTCAGTGCGAGCCCAACCGGGCTCGCGATCGTTGCCCCGCTGAAATGGCGACTAGCCCGCTGGAGCGAAGAACTCCAGGGCGATGTTGTCCGGGTCACGGAACGAGAGACCCGATCCATAGGGGGCGTCGACGACGCCACCGTTCTCGATGCCGAGTTCGTTCAGCCTTGATTCCCACTGTTCGAGCTCTGCTCGATTGGCGCAAGCAAACGCCAAGTGGTCGAGACCCGGCCGCCGCTCGTCGAAAGGTTCAGAACCGTGGGGATCGGGGAACTCGTGGAGCCCGACCACGGTCTGGTTCCCGAGGAGCCAGACGACGTGGTGAAACGAACCCGTGTCTTCGTCCATAACCGGCCCGGCTCCGAAGAGTTTCTCGTACCAGGGTCTACTCCGGCCGAGATCGGTGACGGTCAACGCAACGTGGGTAACGGCGGGAAACGCGGGCACGTGGCACCTCCCTAACGTTGGGCTGACAACGACCATAGCTTCCCGATCAAGGGGAGGCTTGAGGACACCCATGTCGCTCGACCTTGGTCCGTGCGAGGCCCCAAAGGCTCGACAAGGGCGTATCCCGAAATGCACTGCAGATTCCTTGCACGCCGCTCCACCCGTCACGGTTGCAAAGTCGTCAGTCCGCGCAATCGTGACCCATCAGAAGCATCGATTTTCGTTGACGCCGTGACCCCTGCTGGGTACCATTTTGACGGACCTCTAGGCGGGGCGGCGGCGGAATGGCGAAATTCGACGCAAAGCAATTGTCGCGGCTTGACTGGATCGTGTTGGGCGCCTCTGCCCTCGCGTTCATCGCCCTCTTCTTACCGTGGTACGGCGTCTCGACCTTGGACTTCAGCGCCTCGGTCAGTGGGTGGAGCACCAGTTACGGCTGGCTCGGAGGGTTGCTCATCGTTGCGTCGGGCGGTTATCTCTTCCTCCAACGATCCCAAGCTGATCTGTCGCGCATAAAGCTCGGTCCGGCAACTGTCGTACTCGGGACTGCCGCGGTAGGAACGATCATCGTGATCCTTCGCTGGATCACTCTCCCCAGCGGTCACGGTGGTGTCGACGGCATCACAATTTACAGCTACGGCCCACAAGTGGGCATCTTCCTCACCCTCATCGTCGGAGTGGTACAGGTCATCTGCGCCCTGCGACTCTTCCGAAGCTCCGGCGAAAAGTTGCCCTGGGCAGCGGATGGCTCCGGTCCGGAGAAGTCATCGGAGAAGCCAGAAGCCACGTGACGTCGGACCGGGGTTCCGTCGACGCACACCCGATGACCGTCTCGACGATCCCCATCCCTCCTCCGAACCTCCGGTAACCCTCGATGATCAGAGTGGGCCCGCGGTCAGCACTTCGTCACCGCAACCCCCACGCCACCTCCGATCGAGCGGAACAGCGCTTCGTCCTTCCTTCCTACCGGCTTACGATGCCCGCTTCGACCGCTGGGATCGTCGCGCCGAGCTGAGGACGCGGGATGACGCACTGGTATCCACCGGCTGCCCGTCCTGCTCACCGCCGCCGTTCGCTTGCAGCGTTGCCAACCGCTGTGGTTGCGGCCTCGGTCATCCTCGCCACCGCCACCGCAGCGCTTACGCCGCTCGCGGGCGCCCAGGCGGCGGCAGCGCCCTTTGCGAACGGCGCGACTGACACGCCCAGCTTCGTCAACCTGCACCTCTCGTGGTCCGGGTCGTTCACCGAGACCTGGCCGACGACCACCTCGACGAACGATCCGCGCGGCGTCCCCGGTGATGTCGCCAGCGCGCACATCGACTGGTCGGCCACCGCCGAGATCCCCAAGCAGAGCTTCGAGAAGGGTCTCTCCGGCGTGGTGAGCGATCCGAGCCCGATCCCCCACTGGCACTATTCGGTGCTCAGCGGGAGCTACACCTACAAGTCCGAGAGCACGTCCTGCTCGGCCGATCTCTCCGAGCGCGGCGGCTACGAGTCGACCTCCTCTGACGAGGCGCTCGTCACCTGGTACGCGAGCAGCGACAGCTACGAGATCCTCGCCACGACCCCGTTCACCTTCCAGGCACTGACGACCGGGCTCTCGTCCGACTCACCTTGCGAGCCCTTCGCCTACTGGGTTGAGCCGCAGGGTGACGCCAAATGGAACGCGGCCTTCGGGCGCGACGTCACCCTCACCCCCGCCCAGCTGAGCGGCCCCGGCTACAGCGACGCCTCCACGAAGGTGACCTGGCCGGCTCCGACGGAGAACGCCACGGACATCGTGCAGACCGACTTCACTGCGAGCGGCGAGTCCACGTGCGCGATCAACACCGTCGAAATGGCCGGCCCCGGGCTGTTCCGTGGCCTCGCGCCCACCGCGGCACTCACGGCCGCGACGGTCTGCCCGCAGATCATGTGGGAGAACCCTCCCGGAGGCCAGCCCAAGGACGTGACGGGCAAGACCGAGTCCGTGCTGGCGGGCCAGATCGTCACGCTCGAGGTCAGAGTCAACGGACGGGCACCGCCATCGGCGAGCTGGACGGGCTTCGGCTCCGATGCCATCGACTCGGCGCGGCCGTACGATTTCACGAACGGGGAGACCGTCGTCCCGCTCGGCGACCCCATCGAACGAATCGGCGTGACGGTGGCGTGGTCGGACCCTGAGGCGCAGGCACGCTCGATCGACGTGACCGCCGACGGCGCGAGCGCGTCGACCACCTTCGCGGTGCGCGGCCCGACCGTCACCGTCACCGCCACCCGTCATTGCACACTCGGCATCGACACCACCGTGTCCACCGACTTCGCCAAGCCGCCTGGCGTCTACCTCGGCGAGAACGAGAAGTGCGGCGCCCACCCCGGGATCACCTGGGACATCACTGTGAGCGGGGCACCCGGACGGGTCGGGCTCAATCAGCTCGTCGCGTCACAGCTCGTCTACGACGGCCGGACCTGCGAGATGAAAGGCGATTCTCTCGCCGACGGCAACACCTTCTACCTCGACGACTCCCTGTTCGTCTTCCCGCAGGACGGAGCCGACACGGGCTACAACTCGGCCGGCGCGCACTGGATCGCCGAAGACGCGCCGGGCGCGTACCTGAAGTGGATGAAAATCGGCGGGGTCCTCTTCACCTCCAAGTCGTTCCGCACGTCGTTGATGTACCGGCCCCCGGGAGGCGTCTGGGTCGCCCTCGCGCAGTCCACTTGGTCGTACTCGGCGACCGTCCGGCGCACGGGGAAAACCGGTTGGAAGCTCCTGACACGCAACAAGCATGCGAAGTTCAACCAGCCCACAAAGACCGTGCCGTTCGTTCGCCCGGTGCCACTGTCGGCCTTTCCGAGCTGGTCCTCGAGCTTGCCGACGAGCTTCGCCAAGAAGGGGAGCTGCTGAGCCCGGCGAGACAATCCGGAGCTTCCCGACCTGCGACGCGGACAGATCTTCTGGGCAACGGTCGACTCACCCTGGCTCCACAGGGCGGACCGGACGCTTTTCGCACGCGAGCTGGACACCGTCGCCAAGATGGAACCCACCACGGTGCTCAGCGGTCACCTGCCCGCGGCTCCGGGCACGATGACCCGACAGCTGCTCGACTCTCTCGAGGCCGTCCCTACCGCCCAGCCCAGCCTTACGTGGGGTCAGACCAGGCCGCGCTGGAGCAGCTCCTCGCGCAGATGACCGCTGGCCCGACAGCCGGTTGGTCGTCAGCGGCGTCCACCGAACCCCTGGATCACCCACCGCCCGTTGGGTAACGATCGCACCCGCTCCGCTACGTGCGCTACGCGGCCTTCACATCCAGGGTCAGTAGCTTGGCCAACGTCGACGTCGAGAGCACCTTAGTCACCACGAGCCCGTAGTGGTTCACGCCATTATAGGAGACCATCCCGGACTCCTTGATCTTGATGTGGAGCGTTGCATCCGAGTACGTGTCGGTGAAGGAGTAGGTGGTTCCGCCGATCGAGGCGTACGGCTTGGTGACGAAACCACTCACCCCCTTCTCCTTCTTCAGAGCCGCAAGGTTTGACGACGCGGTTCCGGTGCCCTTGTAGTCGTAGTTCAGGGTCACCCCTGTGGCCGACCCGCTCACGATCTTCGCGAATTCGCAGACATCGTTTCCCGCGGATTCGGCCACAGCACCGAGCAGCGTGACCTTCTTGCCAAATAGCGAGGACACCGTCGTAGCCGAGATCTTGGCGCAGAAGGCCTGCGGTGATATCGCCGACGCCTGTGCCAAGGTCGGCGCGCCGACGACCCCAAGAACGCTCGCAATTAAGACCGCACCGAGTCCCACTCGAAAGTGTCGGCCGTGACGCGAAGTCGAATCATCCATGGCATCTGGGCATTCGGTGGCACGCGCATCAGGGGTCACGATGGTCTCCCTACAGTTGGTCGGTCGTCGCCGACACTTCTTGGTTACGTCGAGCGAAGCAAGCGAGCGCTCTGCATCTCGTCGCTCGCAAACGAGCTTAAGCACACACGGTGCCTCTGGGTGAGTTCTTGTAACTGGCAACGATGATCTCCTGCAATGAACAGAACCCCACGCGCGCCGTGTTGGTCGCGCGACCGCGCGGCAGCTCAGGCTGGGCCCAACCTTGAGCGTCATAGAGACCGCACGAACGCGGGGGTGTTCCTCTCCCGCCATGTCCACGGCGAGGTCGCGACCAGGGCAACCGTCACCTGCATCTCCTGGGCCGGGGTCGCGGACTCCCTTGCCGTCAGCGGGATTGTCGCCGAGCGCGAACGACCCCCGGAGAGCCGTTGGCGTGCGGGCTCAATCTGTTGCCTATGTCGAGTTGACAGTGACCGTGTAGATCAGCGCGAGGACCGTCGCCACCTTTGAGCAGACGCCAGGTGGAGTCGAGGTCGTCGAGCATCCTCTTCAGCGGCTCGCCGTTGCTCTTGTTCGCGACCCGGGACGGCCGGGCACGGGTTCGACGTCAAGCCTGCCGTCGAGACACGGGGGGTCGGCAGCGACATCGAGGACTCCCGTCAGCGTCGGTGTGGGCCTCGCCTGCGACCCGCAGCACCGAGACCCCCGTCAGCGAGAGCAAGCCCGGCACCAACCAGGTCGGCGACGTTCTGTCCGGTTCCGGCGACGTGCCGAAGCTCGGTCCGGGGGGAGGGTGAGGGATCCGGTCAACGCCTGTGGTCCAACAGCCCGCCGTTCCGAACCTCCGCGCCAAGGCCGAGGTCATGTGCGATGGCCTCGATCTCGCCGTGCCATGCGGAATCGGGCTCGAGGCCCAGCCGGCGTCGGAGAGCGGACATCGCGGCCAGCGTGAATGCGACGTCGTGCTTCGCGCTCCGCGCTCGGGCGATCCGGAGCGCTTCCTCATAGGCGGGCTCGGCGTCCGCCGATTCGCCGGCGGCATCGTGGCTCTCTGCGATGATGCGGTAGAGGAGCGGCGCCTGCACGGGATTCGTTGCCAGGGCGTTCGCCCGGCGAAGCGTGCTGCGCGCCAGGATAAGCGCCTCGCGGTGGTGGCCCTCGAGGCTCGTGAGCTCGGCGATGTAGGTGTCGGCGTCGACCACCTCCGCGCGTGAACCCTGTGCTGCGAAACTGGCGCGCGCCGCGACCAGGTGCTCGCGCGCCTCGTCGAACCGCTGGAGCCTGACCAGCGCCCGGCCGAGGAGGAGCATCGCGAAGGCGGTCATGTTGTCAGCTCCACTTGCCCGGAAGGTCCGCAGGACTCCGTGGAGGCGGGCAACGGCCTCGTCAACCCGCAGTTGCTCGACCAGCACCTCAGCAATGTTCATCGAGATAAGGGCGATCCCTCCCGTATCCCCGGCGCCGGCGCTCGCGTAGGCGGCCTCGGCCTCCTCGTAGCGGGAGATCGCGCGCGTCCACTGGCCGAGGTAGAAGGCCTGAGCCCCCATGCGAAAGAGGATGCGTCCCTCGGCCAGGCGGTCGCCGAGCTCCCGGTACGCGGCGAGCACCCCCTCACCGTGAGTGACGGTTCGCTCGTCCCCGCGCGTCGCCCCAACGGCGTGCAGCGTCTCGAGGGCGAACGCCCTCTGGCGCAGCGTCACCGTGGACGGACGGGCCAGTACCGCCGCAGCCTCCTCGACGGCTCGATCCAGCCGTCCTTGTTGGAGATGGATGTCGGCCTCGCGCAGGAGGAGATCGTCTCGGACCCGCTGGAGTGCGCCAGGGTCGACGCCGCCGACGGCAGCGTGCGACTGCAGGGTCTCCAGGCTACGGCGAACCCGGCGCAGCCCGAGGGAGTACGCGCCCCGCCACGACGCGCTGAGTGCCCACCGCTCTGCGCTCCTTGCCTGGGCCACCGGGTCGATCGCAACGCGGTGCG
>JASHYA010000114.1 GCA_030043315.1 Acidimicrobiales bacterium | reverse complement strand
CACGGCCGTCTGTGCTTCCAGGCTGGGAGTGGACGCGCCCGGCCTCGAGGATCGCCGCCCCCACGCTCATGCGTGGATTCAGCGAGGAGTAAGGGTCCTGGAACACCATCTGCATCCGGCGTCGCACCTCCCGCAAGGTCTTCCCGCGGGCCGCGCGTACGTCGATGCCGTCAAAGACGATGCGGCCGCTGTCCGGCTCGACCAGGCGGATGAGCATCCGGGCCAGCGTCGTCTTGCCACTTCCCGACCCCCCGGCCAGGCCGAGGATCTCCCCGTGGGCCAGCTGGAAGGAGACGTCGTCCACGGCCACGTGCACCACCCCGGGCCGCCGCGCCACGCGGTCGCCGAGCGTCCGTCGGAGCACAAAGCGCTTCTCCACCTGTTCGACGGTGAGCACCGCTCCCGCGCTGGGCACGGCCACGGGTTCCGGGTCGGTCGTCACGGCTGCATCAGGTGTTCAGCACCGTCGGCCGAGGGAACGGCGTGATGAACGTCCATCGCCGCGTTGACGCCGGGCAGACCGGCAGGCGGCACAGATCGTGCGCCGTTGTCCCCGGCGGTCACCGGGGAGGCATTGGCCGCCTCGGTGGTCACCGGACAGGCGTTGGCGTGGCCGGGTGACACCTCCTGGAGCTTCATGTCGATCGTGGTGCAGGCGGTCTGCGCCAGCGTGCAGCGCGGCACGAATGGACAGCCCGTCAGAATCTCCCCGATTCCCGGTGGCTGTCCTGGGATGCCGGTCCGGCGGACCCGCTTGCCCGCCGACTCGATCGCGGGAATGGCCGACAGAAGTGCCCTCGTGTAGGGGTGGAGCGGCGCCCGGTAGACGCTGGTAACGGGCCCGGACTCGACGACATACCCGCCATACATCACCGCCACCCGATCACACATCTGGGCGATCACGCCGAAATCGTGGGATACGAGGAGGAGTGCCATGCCCGTCTCCTGCCGCAGTCGCTGCAGCAGAGCGAGGATCTGGGCTTGGGTCGTGACATCGAGCGCCGTGGTGGGCTCGTCGGCCACGAGCAGCTTGGGCCGACAGGAGACGGCGATGGCGATGGCCACCCGCTGGCGCATCCCCCCACTCAGCTCGTGCGGATAGGCGAGATATCTCCGGTCGGGCTGGCCGATGTCGACCAGCTCCATCATCTCGAGCGCCCGCTGGCGTGCCGCCGATTTGTCCATCCCGGCGTTAACCCGGAGCGTCTCGGCGATCTGTTCTCCCACCCGCATGGTCGGATCCAGACAGCTGAAGGGGTCTTGGAACACCATCCCCACATTGCGGGCTCGGTGGTCGCGCAGCTCCCGATCGCTGAGAGCCAGGAGATCCCTCCCCTCGAAGCTGAGATCGTCCGCCGTCAAGCGAGCGCGGTGCGGTAGGAGACGGATGGTCGAACGGCACGTGAGACTCTTGCCGGAGCCCGATTCCCCGACCAACCCGAGCACCTCGCCGCTTCGGACCTCGAGCGAAACGCCGCTCACCGCCTCGACCGGCCCCGAAGCGCCGGCGAAGGCGATCCGCAACTGCCTGGCGCAGAACAGGGGCGGGGCGTCGCCGACCGTCACAGGGTGCTCACCGTCAGTTCGCTCTCCGTGAATCCTTCACCGATCAAACTGACCCCGATGCCGAAAAGCACCAACACCAGGCCCGGCATCGTGGAAATCCACCACGCCGTCAGGATGTACGGCTGGCCACTGGCGATGATCGAACCGAGGTCGGCACCCGGCTGCTGCTGACCGACACCCAAATAGGACAGACCGGCGAGGACCAGAAGGTTCACCACCACGTCGACGGTCGAGTAGACGAGGCACGTCCGGATCAGATTGGGAAGGGCGTGACGCAGTATCGCCCGGCGGTGGGTGTAGCCGAGCGCCTTCGTCGCGAGCATGAACGACTCTTCCTTGAGCGAGAGCATCTCGGAACGGGCCAGCCTCGCATACAGCGCCCAGCCTACGGCGATGATCCCTATCGCGATGCCCTCGATTCCGGGACCGACCACAGCGATGATCGCCAGCACCAGGACGATGAAGGGGAAGGCGATGGCCGTGTCGGCGATGCGCCCGACGATGGCATCGAACCACCCCCCGAAGTACCCGGCCACGGTCCCAACCAGCACGCCGATCGTCAGGCCGATGTAGGTAATGAGCACGACCACCACAATGTCTTCGCGGGCGCCGTAGAGCACTCGAGAGAACACGTCGCGCCCGACGTAGTCGGTCCCCATCAGGTGGGCAGTCGACGGAGGCGCAAGTGCATCGGCGACGTTCACGGTGTTCGGCGGGTACGGCGCGATGACCGGCGCGAGGAACGCTGCCAGCACGATGACGAAGACGATCGCCTCGCCGATGACCACTTGCGGTCGGCGGATGCGGAAGCGGCGGGTGCCGCGCACCCGGGGCGCGAGCGCCGCCCCGTCTGCAGGAGCCATGACGGCGCCGCTAGACAGTGCGGGCTCCTAACCGGACACGTGGATCCATGAGCGCCTGGGCGAGGTCCGCCAGAAGGCTGAGCACCACCACGACCGCGCCGGCCATGACCGCGATCGTCTCGACGACCGGATAGTCACGATGCTCGACCGCCAGGAAGAGCAAGGACCCGACGCCAGGGATCTGGAACACCTGCTCGAGGACGACCGTTCCCCCAATGAGAAACCCGACATTGACCGCGAGCACGGTGATCGTCGGCATGACCGCACTGCGCATGACGTGACGAGTAACGATCCGAAACGTCGAGAAGCCCCGGGCCCGCTCCGCCTCGACGAACTCCGCCGTCAGCACCTTGCGCATGCTCGTGCGCAGCGTTCGGACGACGATGACCAGCAGCGACAGTCCGAGCACGACGCCGGGAAGCGTCAGCGAGCGGATGGCGCCCACGAACCCCGATGTGTAGCCGGCGACCGGCAACCAATGCAGCTTGAGACCGAAGAGCAGCGCGAGGACGAGTCCCAGCCAGAACGTCGGCATGGCGAAGGCGACCGTCGTGAACAACCGCGTGCCGTGATCGAACGCGCCGCCGGGTCGAACAGCACTGAAGACGGCGAGAGGGGTCCCGACAACGATCGCGACAACGAGGCCGTAGCAGATGAGCAAGAAACTGGGAAGAATCCGCTCACTGATCAGGCTGGCGATCGGCTGGGCGAAGGTTATGGACTGGCCAGGGTTACCGCTGAGCAGTCCCCAGACGAAGGAGCCGAACTGGTCGACGAGCGGGCGGTCGAGGCCCAGGCGCCGCGTGGCCGCCGCCACCTGCTCCGGGGTCGCCCGGGCCCCGAGCATCGTGCGGACCGGGTTGCCGGGCACGAGGTGGATGAGCGCGAACGCGACGAGCGCCAGCCCGAGCAGTTGGACGACTGCGATCCCGGCTCGACGGGCGAAGTAGTTCAGCATCTAGACGGACGGTTCCGAGGGACCTCGGCTGTCCGAGGGTCCACGTCCGGCGACACAGAGGTGTCCGGGAACGGAATCGGCTGACCCGGCGACCTCGGAGGTCAGATGGACGCCGAGGTGGACACCCTGGTTACCGCAGTCCACGTCGCGCGCCTCTTTACCCTCGGCGCGACGATGCGGCACCACCAGTAGTCCGGAGACGCCGACCTGCGGTCGCTCATGGCCCGTGACCACAGCTGGCCGCCCGGAATCGATCGTCCAGACGTCGGGGCGTTCGCCGACCCCAGGCCTTCGGTCCGTGCTCACCCGTCAGCCGTGCGCGACTCCGGAGCTCACTTGGCGATCCACGTGTACTGGAGCGAGTCCGCACCAAGCGGGTTCAGGTAGGTACCGCACACGTTCTTCAGGTGCGCGTTGACGAAGGGGAGGTCCATGACGTTGATGTCCGGGGTTTGGACCAGCATCGCATCTTGGATCTTGTGCCAGAGTGTCACGCGCGTCGGCTTGGGTGTGTGGATGTACGTCTCGACCATCTTGGCGATGGTCGGATCTGTCCACCACGAGTAGAAGGCGTGATCTGAATCGGGCACGGCCACGAACTCGGCGTACTCGTCGGGGACGGTGACGTCGCTCGTGTATTCGACGTACGGGTAGGTCATTGTGTAGTCGCCGCCCGTGTAGTCCTTCGTCTCGATCGCTTCTGTCGTGGCCAGCAGCTTGATCTTGATGCCGAGCTTCGCCCACTCGGACTGCAGGATGAGGTCGAGGTCCGTGTACTCGGCCAGCCCGGAGGGATACATCAGCGTCGTCGAGAACCCGTGCGGGTAATGGGACTTCGCCATCAGGGCCTTCGCCTTCTTCACGTCGAAGGAATACGGATGGATCTCGCTGTCCGACGCATCGCCCTTCAGCTGGGGCAGGATGCTGTTCGGAAGGGTCCCGACGCCGGAAAAGACCTTCTTGTTGATGAGCGGCTTGTCGATCGCGTACTCCAGTGCCTGGCGGACGTCGAGTGTCCGGAACGGCGCCTTCTCCTCGTTCAGCCAGAGTCCGACCCAGTAGGGCACCTTGGCCAACTGCAGCGTGAGCTCGGGGTTGGCACGGACGGTGGCGATGTCGCTGAATGTGACGTCTGTGATGACTTGGGCCTGCTTGTCCTCCAAGTCGAGAAGCCTCGAGTTGCCTGTGGTCGCGTACTTGAAGGTGATCTTTGTCAGGTAGGGCAGCCCCTTCTGCCAGTAGTACGGGTTTCGCTTCAAGGTGATCGACGAGCCGCGTACCCAGCTTGTGAGCTCATAGGGACCCGTGCCCACCGGGTGTGACCAGAAGGCTGTCCCCTCCTTCTTCACGAGATTCTCCGGAACGATCATGGCGTCCCAGATGCTCAGGTCGTAGATGATCCCGGGCGTCGGCTCCGTGAGGTTCATCTGCACGGTGGACGGGTTGACGATGACCACGTCCTTGAACCCTGCAGAAAGCACCTGCCCCTCGTCCTTGGAGCTGGCGAAGTAGTCGAGCGAGAACTTCACGTCTGTCGCCGTAACCGGGTCACCGTTGGAGAACTTGATCCCGGGCCGGAGATGGAACGTGTAGACGGTCCCACTCTTGGAGACGGTCCACGACGTTGCCACGGCAGGCTCGACGTTCTGGGTCTTCCCTTCCTGTGTCGGTCGGACCACGCCCTGGTACAAGAGGGTGTCGATGAAGATGTCACCGTTGCCGTTGGTCGGGTAGAAGGGGTTGAGGGTGACCGGTCCCTCCGACCGGGCGTAGGTGAGGCTCCCTCCACGCACCGGCTTGCCCTTGCAGGCACTTGTCGTGTTGACCCCTGTGGGACTCTTCTTGACCGCCGCGGGAATCTTTGGCGCTGCGCCTGCCCCCGAGCCCCCTCCCATACCGATGAGGGCGAGCGAACCGGCGAGCACGCCACCAGCGACGAGTGCGCGCACCACGCCCCGATACGGCAAACGAACGACCTCAGTCACTGCCTTCATCGGCTCCCTCCCGCAGCTGCCGCCACCGATTCACAAGCGTCGACGCACGATGTTACGCGATCGTCCGATTAAAAGTAAAGCCCGCGAGGTGCGTCGTTCGCGTGGTCGTCAACGTTGCCACGCAGGCTCACTTGACCGCCAGGGCGCCGGCGGGCGAGCCGATCCCGCCGCCGACGGGCAGCGGAGCGCTCATCACGAGGAACTCGTAGGTTCCGTCGGCGGCGCAGTCCCGGGCCAGGCCATCGAGGTCCCACAGCTCCCCGAGCGGCATACCGAGCCGGCCGATGAGGGCCCGGTGGAGGAAGCCCCAGTCCCATGCCTCCTCCGACCAGTCCGGTGGCCACACCTCCACGGCAAAGGTGTCCGACACCACGGCGGCGGCCCCGCTGTCCCACAGGTAGCGGGCCATTCTCTCGGTGTGCTCGACGCCCGGCGCCTCGAGCGACCGTGCCAGCGCCTCTCTCTCGGCCGGGGCCTGATCCGCGTACCAGGACCCGAAGCCCGTGCGGATCAAAAGGATGCAGCCTGTCGAGTACGCGACGCCCGCATGGCGGCGCGCCGTTTCCAGCTCCTCGACGCCCAGGGCGACCGAACCGTGGGAGGTGTCCACGCTGCCCGCCTCTCGGAGCGCGCGCTCCACGTCCAGGAGGACACCGCGACCGACGATCGGACGCCGGCGCCAGTGGTCGATGGTGTTGCGGAGACCGCCCAGCACCTCGGTCGGAGTGGCGTCGTTGTAGAAGCGATCGGGCCGCGCCACGATGTGCGCGAGCGAGTCCCACTGGCTCGAGATCTGTGGGAAGTAGTCGTCCAGCGCGTCGTCGAGGTGCTCGATGCCCGAAGGGCCGCGCCCCTGGAGGACCCGGTGGCGGGCTCGGGCCCGCGTGGAGTCGAGCGGGGGGTCGAACGCGTCGACCGTGTGGTCCAGCGAGAAGACCGCCCCCTTGCGCACCAGGCGGACCGCCTCCAATACCTGCGCAGGCCCGAGCAGGTTCAGCCGGCCCACGGAATCGCCGTCGCCGAAGAGGCCCCAGGCGTTGCGGACTCCTAGCGGCTCGAGGGGGAGCTCGTCGTAGCTCGGAAGGGACCCGGCCGGGGAACCGTGTTCGGTCACCGGTGACCGCCTACTGCAGGTGCGAGGCGAGCGCCTCGCCGAGCTGGCGGAAGGCCCGGTCCGTAGCCTCGAGGGCCGTCGAGAGGTCGCGCTCGGTCATGGCAGCCGAGACGAACCAGTTGTGCCGTGGGTGCACGTACAGGCCGTGGGCGAGTGCCAGCTCGCA
>JASHYA010000113.1 GCA_030043315.1 Acidimicrobiales bacterium | reverse complement strand
CTCGGGTCGACACAGTCCGGCCACATCGCCGCGGTCGGCTACGACCTCTACGTCCAGATGGTGGCCGAGGCGGTGGCAGAGGCGCGGGGCGAGCCCCGCCCGGCCCCACCGACGATCTCCCTCGACGTCCCGGGCGACGCCAACCTGCCGGCCGGCTACGTGCCGCTCGAGGACGCACGCCTCGAGGCCTACCGGAGGCTGGCGGCGGCGACCTCGGCGGCGGACGTGGACGACATCGCCGAGGAGTGGACCGACCGGTACGGCCCGCCGCCCCCTGCGGCGACCGGGCTGCTGGCGCTCGCGCGCCTGCGGGTCGAATGCCTGCGCACCGGGATCCAGGAGGTGGCGGTCTCCCCGGCCCGGGTCGGCGGGGCGCGCCACCCCGTGGCGCGGCTCTCGCCCGTCACCCTCCCGGCCAGCGCCCAGATCCGGCTCCGCCGCCTCGTCCCCGGCGCCGCATACAGGGAGCAGTTCCACCAGCTGGTGGTGCCGCTCACCGGCGACGAACCGGCTGCCGAGGCGCTCGAATCCTTGGTGGCCGCGCTCCTCCCGCCACCCGACGGCGCTGCGGCCACCGGTAGCATGCCGGGCGCATGAAGCGGCTCTTGATCTTCCTCGGCGTGGTCGCTGCCGCGGTGGCGCTCGCGGGCGTCTTCCTTCCCTCCAACGCCGCCACCGTGGGGGGGACCTCGATCTCCCGCCAGGCGCTCGACTCGGACCTGTCCGCCATCGCGAGCAGCCACGACTACACCTGCTTCCTCTCCGAGGAGCGCCAGCTCTCGAGCGGCACGAGCGTCCCGGTCCTCGGCGCAGGGACCGCGAACGCCAAGGGGGGCGACTACGACTCGAAGTTCGTCGACGAATGGCTCGGGACGATGATCACCGACGACGTGATCGCACGCCAGGTCGCCGACCAGGGCATGCGGGTGACGTCGTCGGACCTCTCCGTCGCCAAGAGCGCGCTCGAACGTCGCATGACCGACGTGCTCGATCTCTACGCGCGTGACGAGGAAGAGACGACGGCGGGCTGCGGCGAGACGGGCCAGGCGGTGCTCTCTTCGCTCCCGACGTGGTTCCGCGCAGAGCAGGTGCGCGCCGAAGCCGACCAGGCCCTGCTCGACGCGCACGCGGCAGGGTCCGGGCTGTCGGCGGACGCGGTCTCCACCTACTTCACGCGCCACCGCACGTCCTTCGACAAGGACTGCCTCGACGTCGTGGTGGTCCAGACACCCTCCGAGGCGAGCCAGGTCGAGGCGGCGCTCGCTACGGGGACGAGCTTCGCCGACGTGGCGAAGACC
Organism: Acidimicrobiales bacterium; assembly: GCA_030043315.1. Classification (GTDB taxonomy): domain Bacteria; phylum Actinomycetota; class Acidimicrobiia; order Acidimicrobiales; family RAAP-2; genus JAJYVT01. The sequence continues at coordinate 2,008 of JASHYA010000113.1, read as the reverse complement.
GCCTCGCTCACACAGGAGTCGGCCGCCGACGGCGGCTCCGTCGGCTGCGGGTTCCTCGATGGGACGTTCCTCGCCACAGCGGTCGGAAAGCTCGCCGTCGGAGGTCACACGCAGCCGGTCTCCGGCGAGGGCTACTACTGGGTGGCGAAGCTCGCGAGCAGGTCGTCGGTGTCTCTCGACACGGTCCGGGCCACAGTCGTGACAGCCATCCTCACCGCAGGCACGACCCGCGCCAACTCGGAGCTCACCGCGGCGCTGCGGTCGTCGGACATCGGTGTCGACCCTCGTTACGGCACCACGTCGCCGCACAGCGACACACTCGTCCTGCCGGCGCCGTCACCGCCTTCCAGCGCCGAGATCTCGACCTCGGCGAACCGCCCCGCGCCGACAACGACAGCGACAGCGGCAGCGGCCAGCTCCACCGAGCCCTGAGCCCTGAGCGCTGCAGGCTGAGCGCCGAGCACTGAGCGCTGCGAGGAGCTGAGGTCCCATTGGCCCGGCCGCACATCGTCGTCGTCGGCCTGGGCCCTGCCGGCGAGGAGCTGATCCCGCCGAGGACGCGTGAGCTGTTGTCGTCGGCGACGACGGTCTTCCTGCGCACGTCGCGCCACCCTTCGGCCGCGGCGGTCCTCGGACCGGGGGCGTCCGGGGCCGGTGTCGCTGGGGCCCTGACCTTCGACCGTCACTACGACGAGGCGCAGAGCTTCGACGAGGTGTACGAGCGGATCGTGGGCGACCTCGTCACCGCGGCGCAGGTGGCGTCGACGGGCGGAGGCGAGATCGTCTACGCGGTGCCGGGTTCGCCGCTGGTCGCCGAGCACACCGTCGAGCTGTTGTGCGCGGACCCGAGGGTCGACGTCACGATCGTCCCGGCCATGTCCTTTCTCGATCTCGCCTGGACACGCCTCCGCGTGGACCCGGTGGCTGCCGGCGTCCGGCTGGTCGACGGGACGCGCTTCGCCGTGGAGGCGGCGGGAGAACGCGGCCCCCTGCTCGTCGCCCAGTGCTGGTCGAAGGCGGTCCTCTCCGAGGTGAAGCTCGCGATCGGAGAGACCGACCCGACGCCGGACGTGGCGGTGACGGTCCTCCACCACCTCGGCCTCCCCGACGAGGCGGTGGCGGTCGTCCCGTGGCACGAGCTCGACCGTGCGGTCGCGCCGGACCACCTGACCACGTTGTGGGTGCCCACGCTGGCCGCGCCCGTGGCCGGCGAGCTCACCGCCCTGGACGAGCTGGTCCGCCGCCTGCGCCGTGACTGCCCGTGGGACCGCCGCCAGACGCACGCGTCCCTCGAGCGGCACCTCCTGGAGGAGGCCTACGAGGTGCTCGAGGCGATCGACGTGCTCGACGCGCTCGACCGGGCGCACCGAGAGACAGGCACCGAGCTCGACGCCGAGACCGAGCGGCGGGCGACGCTCCATCTCGAAGAGGAGCTCGGGGACCTCCTGTTCCAGGTCTTCTTCCACTCCCGGCTCGCCGCCGAAGAGGGGAGGTTCACCGTCGCCGACGTCGCACGCGGGCTCCACGACAAGCTCGTCTCGCGCCATCCCCACGTTTTCGGTGACGTCGTCGCGCACGACGCGGCGACCGTGGTGGCGAACTGGGAGGAGATCAAAAAGCGCGAGAAGGGTCGCGCCAGCGTCACCGACGGCATCCCCGCCGCGTTGCCGTCTCTCGCGCTCGTGGCGAAGCTGCAACGCAAGTCCACCGCGGTGCCAGGTGCCGCGCTGCCGGCAGTCGACGACCTGCGCGCCGACGCGGTGGCCCTGCTCGACGCGGTGGCCGACGTCGTCGCCGAAGGCGGGTCCGAGGACGGCGCGTCGGGGACACCGGAGCTCCACCACGAGCCGTCGGAGCACCCGACCGTCGTCCGCGCCGGCGCCCTGTTGTGGGCGGTCGCGGATCTCGTGCGACGGGCCGGTGTGGAGCCCGAGGACGCGCTACGCGCGGCAGCGGGAAGGTTCGCCGATCACCTGCGTGACGTCGAAGGGGCCGAGAGGCGCGGCGA
>JASHYA010000014.1 GCA_030043315.1 Acidimicrobiales bacterium | reverse complement strand
GCTATCGCCTCACCTCGGCTCGCAGGATCTCTTCGATCCGCTCCGAGATGTCCGGCGTTCCGCTCCGCCCGACCCCCGCAGCGATCAAGCGACGTCGTCCTCGGGGCGCTCCGAGGTGTTCCTCTATGGCCTCTCTGGTCAAATCCGAGACGGTAGTGGCGCGTCGCTCCGCCTCATGGCGCAGCCGGGCATCGAGGTCGTCTGGGAGTTTTACCGTGGTTCGCTTCATGGTATGCCAGCATACCCGCATCGGTAGAGAGACCTGAGAAGACGGTGACCTGGAGTCCCTGTGAGCATGGGTGTCGGTTTGCCGACTCTATAGTCGGGTTTCCGACTACTCTGTCGGTAAGCCGACCGCCGGGAGCACCAGGGGGAACAGTGGACCCGCAGAACCCACTCCGGACGATCGCCTCCCCCGTCAAAGCAGACGTCCTCGGGGTGCTGGTCGCCACCCAGCAGCCCCTCACCGGAGCGACGATCGATCGCTTGGCCGGCCGGTCGCACGCACAGGTCCGGGACGTGCTGCGACGCCTGGCTGCAAGCGGGCTCGTCGACGCCGAACGCGTCGGCAACGCCGTGCTGTACCGCCTGAACCGGGAACACCTGCTGGCGCCCGCAGTTGTCGGCATCGCCGGGGCGACGCGCGCACTGGAGGAGCGTCTGCGCGAACTGGCACACACACTCCGACCGGCCCCGAGCTCGGTCGCGCTGTTCGGGTCGTTCGCCCGCGGCGATGGCGACGCCGAGTCCGACGTCGACATCTTGGTGGTCCGACCCGAGCGCATCGACGTCGAGACCGAAGGGTGGAGCGATGTCCGCCTGCGCATCGCTCAGCACGTCGAGCGCTGGACGGGCAATCGGTGCCACATCGTCGAGGTGTCGCCGCAGGAGCTCCACGAGGGGGCCCAGCGTGGGGAACCACTGGTCGACTCACTCCGCAGGGATGCGAGGGACGTCTTCGGGATCCGGATCCACACACTGATCGACTGATTCGTTGACTCACGTCAAATTGCCCGGGAACGACGGGGCCGTTGCTCACCCGGAAGCTCGGGACGATCCGAGGCATTGAAGGCAGGGTTGACCCGTCTCGGCAACGGCGTGGGGGCCTTGGTGAGGGCAATGCGTTCGAGGTCTCTGCTGAGCTCGGTGATCGCGCCCGACAGGTCGGCAGGGCGGACGGCGCTCGTCATCTTTCGCAGTGCGGAGAGGTCACCGGATCGACACCGGTCCCGACCACCGAACCCGAGATCTCGCCGCTCCACATGGCTCTTCGCTTCATCCTCGGCGGCGCTCCGAGTTGCCACGGGTCCCGGCAGTTGAGAACCTCTGAACCACCGGGGCGACGACGACCTCGACCAGCGGTCGATCGTCGACGGCGTTGTGGCCAGAAAGGACGTGACGTGCGGATCAAGGCGCGCATGGGCGTCAGCATCGACGGGTTCGTGGCGACGTCCGATGGCGTGCCAGCCCTGATCAAGGCCCAGCACTTCGTTCCCGGGCAGTCGCACGGGTACCCCGCATTCATCAAGGGGGTCGACGCCGTCCTGATGGGACGCAACACGTTCCTCCCGGCTCTCGGTGCCCCCGAGTGGCCGTGGGCAGGTATGGAGGTCTTCGTGCTCACGTCACGCCCGCTGCCGGACGGCGCCCCCAACGACGCGGTCGTCGCACAGGGCGGTCCGCAAGAGCTCGTCGATCGGCTCCGTTCGAGAGGGTCGGACCGTGACGTTCACCTGGTCGGCGGCCCTCGAGCGATCCACGCCGTCGCCGAGATCGGAGCGCTCGACAGCCTCGAAGTGGTGGTGTTGCCGCTGCTGCTGGGCGACGGCGTTCGGCTGTGGCCGCCCGATGCAACTCCTCCCGCGACGCACCTCCTACGAGAACCGCGGGTGTTCCCCGATGGCTCGGTCGAGCTGACCTACCGGATCGTGTCGCAGCCCTAGCCGGATTCTCTTGGGCCGCTCCGGCCCTTTGGGCGCTTCAGCGAGAACCCGGTGCGTCGTTCGCGCGTCGCTCCGTGCGCGAGGAAAGAAGATCGCGGAAGATCTCCTCGAAGCGGGGCCAGGCGACGAAATGCCCTGAGGCCTCGACGGTGAACAGTACCGAGCCCGGGATCCTCGCCCGGGCCTCACGGCTCCAGTCGCAAGGGACCAGGGTGTCGTCCAGCCCGTGCCACAGGCGCACCGGGACCGAGATCGACTCATAGGCGAAGCCCCAAGGTTGGTCGATGGCGCGACAGTCGTCGACTGCACCCCCGGGTCGCCGCAGGCCCTCCGAAACGGCCCTCGCCAGCGAGGCCAGACCCGAACCCTCGACGGCAGCGAGGTCGCCCGGCGGCATCGAACGACTCTTCATTGCCCACCACCGCCGGGCCGAGCGCCGAGCCATCTCGGCCTCGGCGCGAAACCGCAAGGACGCGTAGCCCGGCCATTTGTCCGAGAGGTGCAGGTTGGGCGTGAGCAGCGAGCGTCCGTCTTCCGACGGATCCCAGGGCCAGTCGAGGGGCACGACACCAGCCACGATGGCGACGGCGTCCACTCTCTGTGGCAACAAGGCGCCCAGGGAAGCGGCGAACGGGCCCCCCAGCGACCACCCTGACACGGAGCAGTGCTCGATCTCGAGCGCATCGAGCAACGACTCGACGTCCCCGGCCCACTCGGAGATGACCCGTCCCCGCGCGCGGGTCGAACCTCCCGTTCCGGGCCGATCAGGCGAGATGATCCGGATGCCCAACCGACGCGCAACAGGATCGGCCACTGCGATGTCGAGGCGGCCGGTGAAGCTTCCGTGACAGTTGAGCACCGGGTAACCGAGGTGATCGCCGAACTCCGTCCAGCAAAGCCTCCGCCCGTCGGCCAGGGTGACGAACCGCGCAGGATCGGCGAGTCGCGGCACGAGCGCCATCACCTGCGCTCGAACCCACGCGGCAGGGGACCGCGCTGGACGGACTGCGGTTTCTCCCGCGAATCGACCACGCCTCGACTGTAAGGCGGACGCCGTTCCCGTCGCAGACCGCTCCCGCAGCGCCCGGTCGTGGAGACGGGCCGGCCTTAGTGCGTGAGGTCTGTCTCCATCTGGGTGGCCGCTGTTGTGCTCACCGCGAGCGGCCCGCCCAGGACAACGAGGCTCGTGATCGTCTTGGCCTTTGTCTTTGCGATCCCTGTGTGGCCTGTCGTCTTCAAGAACGAGACGAGCGGGGTGCCGAGGACGGTCGGGCTCTCGGTCAACAGAAGGGGGCGGGCGGTGCCGGCGGAACCTGTGGCGGTGGCGAGGGGGTCGTCGAGCACGGCACCTGCGAGGCCGTCGGTGAAACCGTTGCCCCGTGCCACCATGGCCTTGTGGCCCGGTGACCACGAGAGGCCGGCTGTCGCGCCCGCTGCCTCGAAGCGGGCGAGCTCGACCGCGGTGTCGGTATAGGCGGTCCCGGCGACCCGGAGGACCGAGACGCCGGTCTTGGCGACGAGCTCGGCCTCCACTGTGTTGGAGACCGCCAGTGTGCCGCCCATGAGGACCACCTGTTTGATTCCGAGCTGCGTGATGGCGGCGACCGCTGTTGTGGACAACGTGGTCGCAGGGGTCAAGAGGAGCGGCAGCCTTGTCCGGTAGGAGACGACCGAGGCCGCCTGGGCGTCTTGGAACTCCTCCCCTGAGGCCAGGATCGCCGTAGCGACCGACCCCGTTGGCGCAGAGCTTCCCTCGGCCTTGGTGTCGTTGTACCTGCCGGTCCCCCCTGTGGCGTTGGTCGTCGCGTAGGCGCCGGGGAACGCCTTGGAGGCCGCCGCGCCGACGTGCTCGGCGACGGCCTCGGCGGTCCCGTACTGGGTCTGCCCGTCGAGGCGTTGGACCATGATCTTGCCTGTGGTCGTCCCCCTGGTCGTCCCGCCGCACTCGTAGGCTGTCAGGACTCCGACGGCCTTCGTGACTGTTGTCGTGATCGCCAACGGGCCGCCCACGACGTAGACGGTGGTGATCCCCTCGTCTCTGAGCGTGGCAGCCGTCACCGCGGACAAGCTCGTCGTGGGCGTGAGGAGGGTTCCGGTTGTGAGCGACTGCGCCAGGAATTGGCTCGAGAGGGCGTCTTGGTAGGTCTTTGTCGTGGCGAGGACCACCGCACGGGAGCTGGGGCAGGTGCCCTTCGTATAGGGGAAGGCGCGGGTGAGCTCCGCGGCTGCGGTGGCGTCGGCTGTGGCGCCGTAGACCCGAGGGACGGCCGGATGCGTGACGGTCGTCGGGCCGGCGCAGGACAGGTCGCCATCGAACTGCGCGCTCGGGAACTGCGCGAGCGTCACCGTGCCGGCAGTGAACGAGTCCCCTTTGCAAATGGTCTTCGCTCCTGTCTCGTCGCTCGCTCCAGGCATCCAGGTGGGCAGCCCGCCGAGCGTGGTGGTCGACGAGCTGGTCCCACCGGTGATCTCCGTCCACTGGTAGGCCGTCGAGTAGACCCCGACACTCGGCGCCCCGGCAGCGCGGAGGCCGACCACGATCCCCTGGAGCACGGCCACGTTCATCGCCTGGCCCGCAGACCCCTGCTGCCAGGAGTTGCCCGTCTCGACATCAAGCCACCACGGGTAGCCGTCCGGTGCGGCGGGAACGCTCACCGGCGGAGACTGCGCGTCGATCGCCGCCGCAGCAGCGCGTAACAGGGAGGCGGCTTCGGCCGCCGCCTCGTCTCCGTATTGCCACGCGCACGCAGGGGAGTTCTCCCCCGCCGTCACCCGGCCCGAGTTCGTGGTGACCGTCGTCGTCGTGCAGGCCCCGTACGGGGTCGACCCCGAGGTCGGCCAGTCGGAGACGGGTGTCCCGTCGAAGACGTCCCCCGGATCACTGGTGTTCACGTACAGCGACGCCTTCGGTTGGGCGCTCGTCCCCGTGGACGTGCTCACCGCCCAGTAGAGCTCGCTTTTCGAATAGTTCGACGACGAGCCGAGGCATGGGTTCAGCGTGTCCGGCACGCCGTCGTTGACGCCCACGATGCCGAAGGCCTGATCGCTCGGATAGGTCGTGCCGCACTGCGGCCATGAGATGTCGTTGCCGACCAAGGCGGACGCGCTGGACCTGGGAGACGCCGAGGAGGTGACCGCCGCCCCGAGGGTCGCCATGGCGGCGAGAACGGCCAACACGATCGCCACTCGCACGCCGACCCCACTCCCACGCCTCATCTGCCCCCCTCAGTGGACCCGTCGGCGAGGGTAGCTTCCTGCGGGTGGTGGGTCTAGCAGGGTCTCTGCAAAAGCTCTCCACGCGGCTCCGGAACGGAGGAGGGCTTGTCGGTTGCCGGCTGAGCAGGGGCGGCACCGGGGCGCCAGGTCAGAGGTCGGGGCGACCGGCGGAGCTCCGTCGATCCGCGACGGCCGACTCGACGGCGCTACCGGGAGCCCGCCACCGGGCTGACGGTACCTGCAGGGTGGATTGGACAGCCGGGGCCCCCACGTGCAGGCACAACGTCGTGGTCGGCGGCTAGATTCACGCCGATGTCTCTCGTCTTGGAGCTGAACAATCTTCGGACTGAGTTCCACATGCGGAGCGGGAACGTCGTGGCCGTGGACGGCGTGTCGCTGCAGGTTGCACAGGGCGAATCGGTCGGGATCGTGGGAGAGTCGGGTTGCGGCAAGACGACCGTCGGCGTGTCGATCATGCGACTCCTGCCGAGCAACGGCCACATCTCCGGGGGAACCGTCGTCCTGAACGGGAGGGATCTCGCGCCGCTCTCCGAGAAGGAGATGCGCCGTGTGCGCGGCAACGAGGTCGCGATGATCCCCCAGGACCCGATGACCTCGCTGAACCCGACGATGACGATCGGCCGTCAGATCGCCGAGGCCGTCCGGCTCCACCGGGCTGTCAGCAGGGAGCAGGCTCGTGCCCGCGCGCTGGAGGTGCTGCAGCTCGTCGACATGCCGCGGCCGGCCGAGCGGCTCGACCAGTACCCGCACGAGCTGTCCGGCGGCCTCCGTCAGCGCGTGATGATCGCCATGGCCCTCGCCTGCGATCCCACGTTGCTCATCGCCGACGAGCCGACGACCGCACTCGACGTCACCATCCAGGCGCAGATCCTCGATCTCATCGACGACCTGCGCGAGCAGCTGGGGATGTCGGTCATCCTCATCACCCACGACATGGGCGTGATCGCCGGGCGCACGGACCGGGTCGTGGTCATGTACGCCGGAAAGGTCGCCGAGGAGGCCACGACCGAGACGCTCTTCTCCAACATGATGCATCCCTACACGGACTCGTTGCTCGCGTCGGTGCCCAAGCTGACCGCCCACGCCGGCGACCGTCTCGTGAGCATCCCCGGCCTCCCGCCGGACCTCTCGAAGGTCCATACGAACTGCCGCTTCCACCCCAGGTGTCAGTACGCGACCGACCAATGCCGCGAGGAAGAGCCGCAGCTCGTCGAAACGGGCGACGTCGGGCTGAATGGCCACGGCCCTCACCGGTATGCCTGCTTCCACCCTGTGAACGTCGAGCACCGGCCGGTGGCCGTCCAGCTACGCAGCTCCGCCGAGGTCGAGGCGTACGCCCAGCAGCGCTCCGCGAAGCTCGCCGCGCAGCCCGAGCTCCTGACCGTGGACAACCTGGTGAAGGAGTTCCCGGTGATGAAGGGCGGTCTCTTCCGCCGCAAGGTCGGCACGGTCAAGGCGGTCTCCGACGTCTCCTTCGCCATCCGGGAGGGCGAGGTGTTCGGACTGGTCGGCGAGTCCGGCTGCGGCAAGACCACCGTCGGCCGCCTCGTGGTCGCGCTCGAGCGCGCCAACGACGGGAAGATCCAGTTCGAAGGTCAGGAAACCCAAAGCCTGCGCGGACAGCGTCTGCGGCGGGTTCGCCGGCACGTCCAACTCATGTTCCAGGACCCGTACGCGTCGCTCGACCCCCGTATGCGAGTAGGCGGCATCGTGCGCGAGCCGCTCAAGGTGCAACGCATCGGCTCCCGTCAGGAGCAGGTGGCCCGGGTCGGTCAGCTCATGGAGGAGGTCGGCCTCTCCCGTACGGCCGTCGACCGCTACCCGCACGAGTTCTCGGGAGGGCAGCGCCAGCGGATCGGTCTCGCCCGGGCGCTCGCGCTCGACCCGAAGCTCATCGTGGCCGACGAACCGGTTTCCGCACTCGACGTCTCGATCCAGGCCCAGATCCTGAACCTGATGAAGGACCTCCAGGAACGCCGCAACCTCACGCTCGTGCTCATCTCCCACGACCTCGCCGTGGTCCGCTACATGGCCGACACGATCGGTGTCATGTACCTTGGCAAGCTCGTCGAAGTGGGCCCCGCCAACGAGGTCTACGACCACCCGGCGCACCACTACACGCGGGGTCTGCTCGACGCGGTTCCCGAAGCCGAGCCGTCGAAGGCCCGCCTCAAGATCCGCGCCAAGGGCGTCCAGGGCGAGCTTCCTTCCGCGGTGGACCCCCCCTCGGGGTGTCGGTTCCGCACGCGCTGCCCACGTGCCGAGGAGCGTTGCGCGCTCGAAACGCCTCCCTGGGCGGACTTCGGCAACAACCACATGGCGCTCTGCCACTTCCCGCTCGAGACCCCCGTCTCGATCAACGTTCCGTCGAAGCCGGTCGAATCGACCTCGGTCTCCTGACGACCCGTCGAAGCCCGGCTCGGGGGGCGTCCCCTGGGCGGGGTGCGGGAGAAGCGGGCACGGCAGGAGCGGCGCACGGTGGCCCCCCGGCCCAGCGAGCGCGCCGGTCAGGCGACGGGCGACGCCAGTTCACGACGGGACCGTCTTGGTAGCGTTGGCGGGGCGGAGGGGTCGGGAGGAATGCCGTGGACGCGCGCGCCGGCAGGCTCCAGTGGACGGTCAACCGGAGGACCCGCGCCGCCCTCCTCGTCTCGGGGCTCCGCTGGCGAGCACGCAGCTCGCTCGTGATGCTCGCGGTCGCGGTCTTCGCCACGGGCGTCGCCGCCTTCGGTCCGATCTACCTTCACAGCGCCGACCAGGTGGTGCTGACCGAAACCTTGGCGCCTGCGGTACCCGCGACAAAAGGCCTCGAGTACTTCCCCGCGACAGGGGTCCGGACGCTGTCGTGGCTCGAGAGGTTCGTCCGCACCGCCCCGGAGCCTGCGACCGGCCCACGGTGGTGGGGCACGCCGATCTACACCGAGAGCTCGGGCTTCGTCACCATCCCCCCGGGCATTTCTCATGGCAGCCACGCGTCGGTGTCCGACGCCCTCGCCTCTGACACGTCCCGCACCACCTCGGAGCTCCCCCGCGATCACGGCGCCACACGCGTCCAGCTCACCCGGGTCCCGCGAGCTTCCTACCGCGGCACACTGCCGTTCACCGGCACGATCGTCGCACGCACCCACGAGTGCGACCATCTGCACATCGTGTCGGGAACCTGCGCGCGGGGACGCGGAGTGATCCTGAGCACGCGAGATGCGCAGACCCTCGGGCTCTCCGTCGGCGAGGGCCTGCACGTCCTGTTCGGAAGGGAGGGCCGCGTCATCTCGATTCCGATCGTTGGCATCTACGAACCGGGCAATCCGTCGACACCGTACTGGTGGGAGTACAACTACTTCGTCTACGGCTCGCCGTCGGAACAGTACACAGGGATCACAAATCTCGACGCCGTCTTCGCCACCTTCCACGGCATCTCTACTTGGGTGCCAAAGAGCAGGATCTCCGTCCTCGGACAGCTCCCATACCGCGACGGGTCGCTGACCGTCGACTCGGTCGGAACCCTCCGCAAGCGACTGACGTCCTACGAGGCGAACGCCTACCGGACCTCGGGGATACGCGTCAGCACCCGACTCCTCGCCATCCTCGACAGCGCCGGAACCGTCGAGCACGCGGCCGGGACGGTCGTGGACGTGGTCGACCTCGAGCTCGCGCTGCTCGGGATCTTCGTCCTGTACTTCGTCGCGAACAGGACCGCCGCAGAACGCGAGCCGGACGTGCGGCTCGCGGAGCTCCGGGGCTTCCGGCTGCGGAGCACGGTCGCCGTGGCTCTCGCCGAACCGGTCGCCATCGTGACCGCCGCAGTCCCCCTCGGGCTTCTCATCGCGTGGATCGTCGCGAGAGCTGTCGCGCCGGCGGTGTTCGGCGCGGGAGTGGGCGTCTCCATGACGCCGCTCGCCCTCCTCGCCGCGATCGCCGCGGGTCTCGTCGGCGTCGGGGCCGCCGCGCTGGGCGCACGGCGGTCGCTCTCCGGCGGGCTCACCGCCGCAGCCGACGCGCTCCCCACCCCGGGCAGTCCCCGCTGGTCGCTGCTCGCCGACGCGGCATGGGTCGCTCTCGCAGGCGCGGCGTTCTTCGAGCTCGTCGTCGCGGGCGACTCCGGGGGCGGTCCGTCAGGCTCCAGTCCGCTGGCCGCCCTGTCCCCAGGACTTCTCGCCATCGCGCTCGGCGTGCTCGCCGCGCGACTGCTCCCACGCGCGCTCGGCGCAGCGCACCGCAGAACGGCGTTCTCGCCCAAGCCCGCTGCGACCCTGTCGACCCGCACGGTGGCCCGGCGCACCGAATACCGCACCCAGCTGGTGCTCGTGGCACTGGCGGTCGCTCTGACGACGTTCGCCGTCAGCGGGTGGGTGATCGCGGCCCGAAACCGTGACGACCGCGCGAGGCTCGGGGTCGGCGCGAACAAGGTGCTCGACGTCTCCGTCCGCACAGGCACGACATTCGTGCGCGCAGTCAGGAATTCCGACCCCACAGGCCGCTACGCGATGGCGGTCGTCGTCGAACACGCGCCCGACGGCACCACCCTCGCCGTCGACGCACAGCGCTTCGCCGCCGTCGCCACATGGCCGTCGGCTCTCGGCAAGCCGGCCGCCCAAGTGGCCCACCGGCTGATCCCCAAGGGGTTGGCGCCCCAGGTGCCCGTGCGCGGGACCGCGATCTCGGTCACAGCGGACTTCACGGGGACACTCCATGGCTCACCCGAGCTCGCCGCCAACGTCTACGACATCGACACACAGTTCTCTTCACGGATCACACTCGGGCGACTGCGCCCGGGTGCCCACCGCTACGAGGGCGGGCTCTACGCCTACTGTCCCGGCGGATGCCGCCTCCTCGACCTGACCGTCACATGGTCGACCAAGACAACGGTCCACGCCCCGACGGTCACTCTCGGGATCACCTCGATCGCCGAACGCTCCCGATCCGGGTCGTGGACGCCGCTCGATGCCGGCCTTGGCGATCTGCACCGCTGGACGAGCCCGTCGGGTCGCGTCCAGCTCCAGAAGGCAGGCGAGGGGCTGGAGATGCGATTCTCCTTGAACACCTTCGGCACAGTGAACATCGCCCCTGCCGACGTGCCCAAGGCGCTGCCTGTCGTCGTCACGCCGACATCGCAGTCCACAGCATCGGGGGACGGAGGGCCGCTGGTCGTCGGTCTCGACGGCAGCACGCTCTCGGGTCACCAGGTCGGAGACGTGCCCGCACTTCCGGGCGTGGGGACCGACTCGGTGCTCGTCGACCTGCAGGCGGCCGAGCGCTACCTCACAGACGGTTTCATGACAGACACCACGCAGGTCTGGCTCTCCAGCGGAGCGCCACCGTCCATCTTCGCCGCGTTGCGGCAGCACGGGCTGCGCGTCGTCGGTGTCGCAACCGGAGCGGGGGCGGTTGCGAAACTCACGCGTAGCGGCCTCAGCCTCGCGTACCTCCTCTACCTGGTGGCGGCCGCCGCAGCGGCCCTGCTCGTCGTCGGAGCGACGGCCTTCACGCTGTCGTCGGCCGCACGGCGGCGCCAGGGGGAGCTGTCGGCGCTGCGCGCGGTCGGCGTCGACGCGGCCACGCTGCGGCGAGCCGTGTGGGCCGAGCAGGCGCTCGTGCTCGGCGCAGGCGTGCTGGTGGGCGTGCTCGCAGGATCGGTCGCCGCGGCCGTCGCGCTCCGTTCCGTGCCGGAATTCGTGGCCAAGACTCCCGGGCTCCCACTCCAGCTCGGGTTGCCGGTCGCTTTCCTCACGGTGGCAATCGCCGCCGTCCTCCTGGCACTGGTCCTCACCGTGCTCGTCGGTTCGTCCGTCATCGTGCGCGGCGCGACCGTCGTCCGCCTCGTCGGGGGTCACCGGTGATCATGCGCCGCGCCGCTCGGGGCTCCCTGGACGCCGTCGGGGTCTCGGTTCCCGGCCGCCACGCGACAACCACTGCGGGGCGCGGTGGCGTGCCCGTCCATCTCCTGGGGGTCGTCCACCTCTACCGCCAGGCCGGGGAGGACGTCGTGGGTCTGCGAGGGGTCGATCTCGACGTCGACGCCGGAGAGATGCTCGCGCTGCTCGGACCGTCCGGCATGGGCAAGACCACCGTGCTCCGGCTGATCGCCGGCGTCATGACGGCGTCCGCGGGGGTGGTACGTGTCGGGGAGATCGACCTGCGCAAGCTGAAGAGCTCGGAGCGGCGGAGACTGCGCGCCGGCGAGATCAGCTACATCGTCCAGGGGACGTGGGCGAACGTCCTTCCCTTTGCGACCACCCTCGAGAACCTGTGGTTCGCCCAGCACGGCGCCCGGGCACAGGGCCGCAAGCCGCCATGGGGGCCGCACGAGTTGCTGGACCTCCTCGGCCTGGGCCGCCTGGCCAACGTGCGCCTGGCCCAGATGCCCCGTGGTGTCCAACAGCTCGTGGCGGTCGCTGCCGGCATGGCCACCGGGCCGAGGCTGCTCCTCGCGGACGAGCCCACGGCCCAGCTGACACTGACAGCTGCGTTCAACGTGGTGCAGCTGCTCCGTCACATCAGCTCGGAGCTCGGCACGACGGTCATCATCGTGACGCACGACACCACGATCGCCTCGCTCCTGCCACGCGTCATCACGATCCGCGACGGGCGCGTGGGTGCCGACGCGATCCGGGGGGAGGAGTACGCGGTCGTGGACGCGTCAGGCTCCGTCCAGCTGCCGCCGGACGTCCTCGAGTTGCTCCCCCCGAACACCCGGGTGCGGGTGGTGCGGAGCCCCGGGGGCGTCGACCTGCGAAGCCCGGACTGGGAACCATGACCGCACCGAGCGGGCTCCGCCTCTGCCTGGAGGACGCGGGGGTCGACCTCGGTGGCCACGTCGTCCTCGACCGGCTGAACCTCGTCGTGCATGCCGGCGAGTCGCTGGCGATCACGGGCCCCTCCGGCTCAGGAAAGACCGTGCTGTGCCTGCTGTTGGCGGGTGCCCTCGAGCCGTCGAGAGGACGGGTACGGATCGAAATCGAGGCGGGCGCCGACGAGCCGTGGACCTCGGACCGCCCTGCAGGCACTCGCGCGACGACCGGGCTCATCCTCCAGACGCACGGCCTCGTGGCCGGCTTGACGGCGGAGGAGAACGTCGCACTGCCGCTGCAGTGCCGGGGGGTGGTGCGCGCGGACGCTGTACGGCGCACGGCGCAGGCGCTCGCCGACGTGGACCTCTCCCGCCATGCTGCCCGCCTCGTCGACGAGCTCTCCGGTGGCGAGCGCCAGCGCGTCGGTATCGCCCGGGCGCTCGCGTCGGACCCCGCCATCCTCATCGCCGACGAGCCCACCGCCGAGCTCGACCCAGGGAACCGGGCGAGGGTCCTCACCCTCCTCATGGCCCTGGTCCACCGGGCCCGTGTCGTCATCGTCGCGTCCGACGACCCCGAGGTGGTGGGGAGCTGCGAGCGCGCGGTGCTCCTCGAGGCCGGCAGGATCGTAGAGCCGTTGGACAGCGCGGTGCGTGCCGACACCCCTTCGGTCGGATGAAGAGCCCGTGGCCAGGACCAGGACAGGCGGTCGGCTGCCCGGTCGTCCGCCCGGTCGGCTGCCGGCCGATCAGGTCGACCGGCCGGTGAGCTCGCTCAACGGCGCTGGGTGCGCACCTCGAGCGCGTCGCGCAGCGCGTCCCCGATGAAGTTGAACGCGACCACGACGAGGACGATGAGGACACCGACCGGGTAGACCTCCCACCACCAACCGTTGCCGGCGGCGTTGACGCCGTTCGAGAGCATGGTGCCCCAGTCGGTGCCGGGCGCCGGGATACCGAAGCCGAGGAAGCCCAGCGCCGCGAGGATGAGGATCGATGTGGCCACTTGAAACGTGGCGAACACCACGATGGTCCCTACCGCGTTCGGAATGATGTGTCGTCCGATGATCCGGCTCCCGCCGCCGCCCATCGCGCGCACGGCCTGGACGTACTCCCTCGTTCGGAGGGTCAACGTCTCACCGCGGATGAGACGGGCCGGGATCAACCAA
Organism: Acidimicrobiales bacterium; assembly: GCA_030043315.1. Classification (GTDB taxonomy): domain Bacteria; phylum Actinomycetota; class Acidimicrobiia; order Acidimicrobiales; family RAAP-2; genus JAJYVT01. The sequence goes on along the minus strand of JASHYA010000014.1, from coordinate 2,805 downwards.
CTGACGCCTGCGATCACGAAGATGAGCAAGGGCTCGGAACTGTGGAAGATCGTGATGAGCGCGATCAGCAGGAACAGGACGGGAATTGAGAGCACGACATCCACGATGCGCATCATGAGTGCGTCCAACCACCGACCGAAGAACCCGGCGATCGCTCCGTAGACCACGCCGACGACCGTCGCGACGAGTGCCGAAAGAAGCCCGACGGTGAGCGAGGCTTGGCCGCCGTACATGAGGCGGCCGAGGACGTCGAAGCCGGTCTGTGTGGTGCCGAGCGGGAACTTCCCTCCTGTCGCCCCCGGCGGACCGTTCTCCGGATTCAGCAGGGCCAGCTCCTGGTTCGTCTGGTTCGTGTGGTAGATGAGCGGTCCGACCCAGCAGAACAGGATGATCAGGATGATGAACGCAAGGCTCGCGACCGCGAGCTTGTGCTCGAGGAACACCCGCAGGATCTGCCTGGGCATGCCGCCGCTCGATCGCGCCTCGCCCGCCTCCGGAGATTCGGCCGCCTCGGCTGCCATCTCGGGGACGACGACGTCCACGCCGACACGGAGCGGGGCGAGGGGGCCCGTCGCGGGTGTCCTCAGCTCGGGTGTGTCCTTCACGTCCCGCGCGTCGGTCAAAACGATCCCCCGTAACGGATCCGCGGGTCCACGATCACGTACAGGATGTCCGCGAAGAGCGAGCCGATCACCGTCGCCACGGTGATGACGAGGGTCGTTCCGAGCACCGTCGGGATGTCCGCGTTCTCGGCGGCGGTCACGGTCAGCAGTCCCATGCCGGGGTAGTTGAACACGGTCTCGACGATCACCGCTCCGCTCACGATTCCCGGAATGGAGAGTCCGAGGAGCGTGATGATCGGGATCAGCGCGTTACACAGCGCGTGGCCGTAGAGCACACGTCGGCTGCTCGAGCCCTTGGCCCTCGCCGTGCGGATGTAGTCCTCGGCCATGGCGTCGAGCAAGGACGAGCGCATGTACCTGCTGAACCCGGCGATCGTGAGCGCGGCGAGGGTGACGACCGGGAGGATGAACCCCTTGGGATCGGTCCAGACCGCGAACGGCGAGGCGTTGGAGGGCGGGGAAACGGGGAGCAGCTTGGCGTCGAAGGAGAACCAGATGATCAGCAGCGTGGCGAGGAAGAAGGAGGGCATCGCGTACAGCACGAAGGACAGCCCGGTGAGCGCGTAGTCACTCGGCTTGTTCTTCTTCACGACCTGGAGGACCCCGAGCGGGATGGCGATCACCAGTGCCAGGACCGTCGCCGTCCCCACGAGGACGAGGGTCTTCGGCAGACGGGTGGCGATGACATCCCACACGGGCTCCGTGAACTTGTACGAGTAACCCAGGTGCAGGAGCGGCAGTCCGATCAGGTAGTGCCAGAACTGCACCCACATCGGCTGTGTCAACCCGTTGGCGTGGTTGAAGGCACGGATGAGCGCGGGCGTCGACTTCGGGCCGAGGACGGCCCGGGCTTCACCGCCTGGGATCAGGCGCGACAGCAGGAAGACGATGATGACGACGCCCAGGACGACGATGATCGCCTGAACGAAGCGCCGTGCCAGATACCCGATCATCGGTGCTTAATTTGCCACGAACCGGCGCGCTCTTTGGCTCGGGTCCGACGGGTCGAACCCCACCGAGCGCACGGGGCGGCCCGGAGCGGCCCGACAGGGGCGGACCCCCATGGTCGCACCTCGCCGAGCCGCCCGTCCGCCCGTCAGTCCATGTGCTCCGTCTCGCCGACCGATCAGGTCCAGTGGAGTGTGGCCGGTGTGAGGGTGTCCATCGGGTCCCACGGGTTCAAGCCGTCCAGTCCCTTGCGGACCTCGTGGAGTGTCACCCGGAACGGCTGCCAGATCACGGGCACCGCCTTCTCGAGATAGTTCTCGATGCCAAAGATCGTCGCGTTCGAGGTGATCGTGTTCTTGATGAGGGTTGTGGCGGTCTTTGTCGCGTAGTTCCCGTCGTTGGACGCGGCGCCGGCCAGGAAGATCTCTGTCCCGTTCGGGTAGAGGTCGGGGGCGTACAGCCATGCGAGACCCTGGCTGTAGTCCGCGATCTGCCACTTGCAACCCGTCTTGCAGGGCGCGATCTCGCCGATGATCGTGGTGAACGACGCGCTGCTGAGGTTCACCCGGATGCCGGCGGCGGCCAAGCTGTCCTTCTGGGTGACCACGATGGCCGTCGCGGTCTTTGTCCCGGCGAGCTCCACCATTGTGAAGTTCAGCTTGGCGCCCTTCTTGACCCCCTTGCCGCAGTGACCGGCCCCTGAACCGGGCTTCTGGCAGGTGTCCACCCCGTTGGCGACCACCTTCCACCCGTGCGACTTCAGGAGCGCCTTCGCCGCTCCCACGCTGTAGGGGTACGGGTTCTTCAGCTCTGTCTTCGAGATGAGCGGGCTCTTCGGCAGGACCGGCACGGGGCCGTAGTTCGGCACCCCGTAGCCGTGCTCGAGGTGCGAGATGATCAGTGTCTGGTTCACCAGGTGCTGGTAGGCCTGGCGGAAGTAGAGCTGCCTGAAGATCGGCCCGGCGTTGCCTGTGTCACCGGTCGAGTTGAAGTTGATCCAGTAGTAGTCGATCGACCACGAGGGGGCAGGGACCAGGTCATATGTCGAGGTGAGGCGAGGGTTGTTCTTGCCGACCCCTGGCGCGACTCCGGGCTTCCCGGGCGTCGTGGCCGGAGAGGTGATCTCTGTCGGGGGAAGGAGACCGGCGTCGAGTGTTCCGCCGACCATCGCGTCGTACTGCGCGGAAGCGGACGTGTACTCCTTCTCGACGAGCTTCTTGATCTTGGGCTTGTT
>JASHYA010000112.1 GCA_030043315.1 Acidimicrobiales bacterium | reverse complement strand
GCACCGACGTCACGCGGGCCGTGACCTCTGCGCCTCGACGACCGATGGCGCGCTCTCCGATGCATGGCGTGTCGGATTTGCGCGACGTCCGCCGAGCTCCGGAGTCGCCACCGCGCCAACTGGGCCCGGGTCCGACGAACCTGCGGGAAAGACTTGCGCCATCGCGCGCGTCGTCGGTGAGTGGTGGTTCGAGGCGGCGACGGGTAACCTGTAGGGACGAGATGTGAGGTCTGCGACTCCAAAGGAGGTGAGCCAGGATGAAATCTGAACCTCCCAGTACCTGGCGCTCTCCCCGGACCGCTCACATCTGACGTCCTGCTGAGACCCTCCGCCAGTCTGGCTTCGCGTTCGCAGTCGCGCCGACATCTGGAGGTTTCCTTCCCGGTAGGGGACTGACCGAGCAGCCGTCGGAGAGCACCCGCTCCCACGGGCGTGCTTTACACGCCCCGGTTTCTCCGTTCGATCAGCCCAATCCTGGCGCCACCGCGCCACCCCTTCGCGGAAGGAGATCTTCCATGCCCTTCAAGACGCTTGCGCCACCCGGCAGGCCCCGCGGCTCGCTCGTCGTCAGCGACGAGGAGTTCGCACACGACCGCACCGCCGTCCTCGACCGCCTGCGCGACAGCGGCGACCTCGACTTCGGCCCCGCCGTCCTCGACCCCGCCCACATCGGCGACATCGAGGGATCGCTCGGGACGATCTCGATGCGCGACCGCGCCCCGCGCCGGGGGTGGTGGGTGCGCCTGGTCACCCTCGCCGCCATCATGGGACCCGGCATCATCGTGATGACCGGCGACAACGACGCCGGCGGCGTCCAGACCTACACCCAGGCCGGCCAGAGGTACGGCAACTCGATGCTGTGGGTGCTTCTGGGTCTCTTCGTCGTGCTGTTCGTCGCCCAGGAGATGGTGACCCGCCTTGGCGCGGTGACCGGCGTCGGCCACGCGCGGCTGATCCGGGAGCGGTTCGGACGTTTCTGGAACCTGTTCTCGGTGGGCGATCTGTTCATCTTGAACTTCTTGACCCTGCTCACCGAGTTCATCGGCATCAGTTTCGGCATGGCGTACTTCGGGGTGCCCAAGACCTACAGCGTGCCCGCCGCCGCGGTCTTGCTGTTCACCTTTGCGGCGACCGGGAACTTCCGTCGCTGGGAGCGGTTCATGCTGCTGGCCGTGCTCGCGAGCCTGGTGTTCATCCCCTGCTTCTTTCTCGCCCACCCGACCGCCGGTCCGATCCTCCACGGCTTCATCCCGGGGGTGCAGGGCGGGGTGACCGGGTCGGCGATCCTGCTGATCGTGGCCGTCGTCGGCACCACGGTCGCCCCCTGGCAGCTCTTCTTCCAGCAGTCCAACATCTTGGACAAGCGGATCACCCCCCGTTGGCTCAACTACGAGCGGGCCGACACCCTGATCGGTTGCGTGGTCACCACCATCGCGGCAGGGGGCATGATCGCCTTCGCCGCGTTCGCCCTGAACCACACCAAGGCCTACGGCCCGAACGCCACCTACACCGACTCGGGATGGTTCAACGACGCGATCCACGCGACCCTGGGCTCCACCGCGGGGTCGCTGGCCGCCGTCATGCTGCTCGTCGCCGCCGTGCTCGGTGCCGGGGCGGTGTCGCTGTCCACCTCCTACGCCTTCGGGGACACGTTCAACCAGCGTCACTCGTTGCACCGCACCATCCGCACGGCGCCGGTCTTCTACGGCGCCTACGCCGGACAGATCGTCCTCGCCTGCGCGGTGGTGCTGGCGGGCAGCGACCACCTGCTCGGCACGCTCACCCAGTACGTCCAGGTGCTCGCCGGGATCCTGTTGCCGTCGGCCATCTTGTTCCTCGTCCTCCTCTGCAACGACAAGGAAGTCCTCGGGCCGTGGGTGAACACCACCTGGCAGAACGTCCTCGACTACACCATCATCGGGATCCTGGTCGTGCTGTCCATGATCCTGGTCATCTCGACGCTCTTCCCTTCCATCGACGCCGTGGTCCTCACCGAGGTGCTCTTCGCCGTCGCCGCGGGGATCGTGGTCTTCGTCGTCCTGCCGCTCGTCTGGTTGGCCCGGTCCCGACGGATCTCGGCGGGCGGGCCCGTCGACCGGCTCGCTGACGTGCGCGACCTGGACCGCAGCACGTGGCGGATGCCGCCGCTCAACCGGCTCGCCCCCGCAACCATGTCCACCGCCCGCCGGGTCGGCCTCCTCGGTCTGCGTACCTATCTCGTCGCCTCGGCGCTGCTCGTGGCGGTGAAGGTGTTCAGCTCGTTCGTCCACTGACCATGGCCGAGGGCTACTCGCGCCGGTGACCCGAAAGCGACGTCGTCCAGCATTCCGTGCCCGTCGTCCAGCCCTCTAGTCTCCGTCGTCGTGAGCCACGATCACAGGCGAACCGGACCAGTCGACGAGACGCTGCTCTCGGAAGCTGAGACCCTCCTCGAGTCGGCGGTGGACCTGCGTCGCCGCATCCACGCCCGCCCAGAGCTCGGCCTGGACCTCCCGTCCACCCAGGAGGCGGTGATGGACCTACTGGAGGGGCTCGGGCTCGACCCCGTCGCGGGGGACGCCGCCAGCTCGGTCGTCGCCGTGCTCGAGGGGGAGCTTCCCGGCCCGACGACGCTCTTGCGGGGAGACATGGACGCCCTCCCCATGCCTGAGGACACCGGGCTGCCCTTCGCCTCCCGAGTGGACGGCGCCATGCACGCCTGCGGGCACGATGCCCACACGGCGATGCTCGCCGGTGCCGCCCAGCTCCTGTCGGGGCGGCGGGCCGAGCTGGCGGGCCGGGTCGTGTTCATGTTCCAACCGGGCG
>JASHYA010000111.1 GCA_030043315.1 Acidimicrobiales bacterium | reverse complement strand
TAGTTCTGGTCGGCTGCGCCCGAGCACCACGTCGGGTACCTGCCCGGAGGTGACCACGACGTGGCCGACGTCGTGCACGTCGGCGCGATCGGGAGAGAGGCGGCTGTATTGCCGTCGACGAAGCCTCGGTACGAGGCGGTGATCGCAGGGATTGCCGACCCATAGGTGATGAACGGGCTCGAGGCGGTGATGGTGAGCCGCGGCTCGGCGACGTTGTTCGAGCCTGGGGTGGGAGTCGCCGTGACCGAGAAGTCGTTGCAGTTCGACCCGGTTGTGGCCCCGTCCGGGAGTCGCACGATGCTGTCGCCAGCCGGGATGCTCGGCGGGGTAGGTGCGACCTTCAACTCGTTGATCGTCGTCGAGCTCACCGTGGGAACGGCACCGTTGGCTTGCGCCGGGCAGCTTTGAACGAACGCGTTCGAAGACCTCTGGAACGCGCTGGGTGGATATGTTGTGTTTGTATTGACGCCCCAGGCGACGCTGTCGATGGTGAACCCGTCGGTGTCGACGATGGCAACTCCGCCCCCGATTGTTGTGAGCTCGGTCGTGGATGTCTGGGTGAACGACAGGTCGTCTGCGGGCGTGGTCCCGGCCGAGACGTACCCGGCGCCGCCGATCAGGTAGAAGCCGTGGGCCGGGATTGTCGTGCTCGCGGGCACCGTCGCCAGCAACGTAGACGACCTTGTGAACGCGCTCGTGGCGTTCCTGTACTCGAGTTGCCAGCCCGAGATGTTCACGGGGGACGTACCGGGGTTGTAGAGCTCGACGAACTGCTGGTTCGGGGTCGTTGCCGTGCCCGTCTGCACTTCGTTGATCTCCACCGGTGCGGCCACGACCCTCACCGGGGCCGTGACCGTGGTACTGACCGCCGGGTTGCCCGCGTTGGTGAAGGAGTCCGCCGCGCTGACCGTGCCGGTCGTGTCGGCCGTTGGTGCGGTGACCCTGAACGTCGCGTGCACCTGTTGTCCGGACGCCACCTGGCCCACCCATCGTGACGACGTCGGGGTGACCGTCCAGCCGGCAGGGGCGGACAGACTGAACTGCACCGACTGCGCGGCCTGCGCGCCGTTGTTGGTGAACGTCTCGACGGCGGTAGTCGCCTCGCCTGCCGTCAAGGTCGACAGCCCGCTCAGGCTGAGCGTGGTCTCCGGCGCCGCCGCGGCGGGGTTACTGATCGGGGTGACCTCGTAGAGGGCCACGCCTTCTGGTGGGACGCTGGCGCTGATCGTGCCCGCGGTCTCGAAGCTCGTCGTGGATGTGGCCGGACAGAGGGGGGCTGTCGACTGTTGCGTCATGCAGATGTCGCTGTCGTCCCCATACAGTGTCTGGACCTGGTAGAGGTCGCCGGCGGGCAAGCCCAGCGCCGAGGCCGGGACGGACACGACTTCGGGCTCGGTGTAGTTCGTGTTGAAGAGGCCGACGTAGATCTTCCCTGTTGGCTGGGTCTTGGTGAACACCTGTTCATTGGGCGTGAACTCGACCCGGGAGGCATCGATGGAGTCCTGGTCGACGGCGAGGACTTGCTTGTTCGTCAATAGCGCCAGTGTGACCGGGTTGTCGTGGAGCACCTGGAGTGTGGCCCCCAGGATCAGCGGCGAGGAGGCCAGCGACCAGAGGCTCAGCACCGTCTCCTCCGCTGGAAGCGTCAGCCCGTCGTTGCCATGGGCCCCCGCGGTCGCGCCCGGGCAGGTGGCGTCACCCTTGGACCCGGAGCCGGTCGGGAGAGTGGAGCAGCCGTCGCCGATCTCCACCGAGTCGTCGTCGTTGAAGCCCTTGCCCGCCCCGCCTTTGGACTGCCAGATGGCGTCCGTGTTGAACCGAATGTACGCGCTCTGGTAGGTGGTCAGGTTGCTGCCACTCTCGATGTCCGGGGAGTACTCCCATTGCGTGGCGTACTCGTCCAGGGTTGTTGCGATCGAGATTGTGAATGTGCCCTCGGTGATGTCGAGATCGATCGGGGTGCCCGTCTGGTTCAGGGCCTCGGACCAGGCCGCGACATCTTTGGTGTTGGTGTCGGTGATTCCGTCCAGCTTCACGAAGTTGACGCCCCAGGAGGCGAACTCGTCTGCCTCGGAGTCGACGAACAGCTGTGCGCCGGGCGATGTGTAGTTGAGCTCCCACGTACCGCCGCAGTTGTAGTTGTTGGCTGTGACCAAGGTGCCCGAGTAGTCCGCCGGTGTGAGCGTGGTCCCCTGGGGGTAGTTCTCGGTGATCTCATCCGCGGTGTAGCTGCTTGCGGTGCCGTCCAGCTCCCCGTCCTGGTTGTTCTCGACCGGGGTGTTCAGGTAGATGGCGTTCCCCGAGATCCCGGGCGTGAGGTAGATGCCGAACTTCAGCCCGAGGCTGTGGATGTAGTCGCCGAGGACCTCCATCCCGTTCTCCGTGCCTTCGTTCGGGAAGGCCCCGGTGTTTGAGGTGGTGGTCTGGCTCGTGACCCACTGGCCGAATGTGTTGACGGTCGGCCCGTCCGTTACTCCGGGATCGGCTGTCGCGCCGGTGTAGTGCACCCTCGGGCAGGCGTACCAACCGTCATCCTGGTTGATGGACGAGTAGCCCACGGCCGCCAGGCCGCTGCTCACCATCGCCTGGGCATTCGCCTCGTCGATGGCGGCGGTGGACGTATGCCTGAACGAGCTCCAGCTGCTCCACCCGAGCACGGGCGTCAGGCCGGCGCCCAGAGGATTGGGGTTCTCCGCCCCGGCCTGTGCGGTCAGCGTGAAGAGCGACAAGGCGACGATCACCGAGGTCGCCAGCGTTGCCGTTACCGCAGCCCTGAGCGCGCGCCCACTACTCGACCCTTGGCTCATCTTCTCACCACTTTCCCTCGGCGGGCTCAAGGGGGTTAACTCGCTCAATATCGCGTCCCCAATGGCCGACGATCCACGGATATGCCATCTTTGGGCGATGGGCGGTACTTGTCAAGCATTTTTCGCGAAGAACAATGCCTGAACTGAGCGATACGGGCGACACGCCGAGTGAAATGGGCACCCCGCCTTGCCGGAGACTCGAAGTCTCAGGAGATTTGGCGTGAAGCTAGAACGGTCCAGGATCAGGCTGCGTCCACAGGCAAACTCGGCCCTGCGCCCCTCATCTTCGGAAACGACCTGACCCTGCCGATTAGGACCATCTCGACGTCCACGTCCGCGATGGTTCTGACACGAGATCCGAACGCACACCTCGTCGACGACCGCTCGACCGAGATCGCAGCGTCATTCCCCCAACCGGCACGATCACGGCGGGCGTGCCGGAGAGCCGGGCCCTCTACCGGGTCAGTTCGGCTTCGCTGAGCACCTCGAGGACGTGGGCGACCGCGTCGGCGACCGCCTCGCGGCCAGCCCGGAGGAACGGACGCGGATCCACCGAGTCTTGTTCATCGAGGACTTCGCGGCACCCTCCGGTGAACGCCTGGTTCAGCTGCGTGCCCACGTTGACCTTCACGATGCCCGCTCGCACCGCCGCCTGGAGGTCGCGATCGGCCACGCCAGACGAACCATGCAGTACGAGCGGAACCGGAACCGCATGGTGAAGGCGCACGAGCAGGTCGAGGTCCAAAACCGCCTCCTTGCGCACCATGGCGTGGGAGGTCCCGATCGCCACCGCGAGCGCGTCGACCCCGGTCGCGGCCACATAGCGGGCCGCCTCTGCGGGATCGGTTCGGGCGCCTGGAGCGTGGACCCCGTCCTTCCCCCCGATCTCGCCCAGCTCGGCCTCCACGAAGACCCCGCGCCGGTGAGCCTCGGCGACGACCGCAGCGGTCACGGTCACGTTTGTCCGGTAGTCCAGTGCGGAACCGTCGAACATCACCGATCCGAAACCCAGTGCCATCGCGTCGGCACACAGCTCCGGCGTCGTGGCGTGATCGAGGTGGACCGCCACCGGCACCAGTGCGCCATCAGCAAGTTCGGTACAGGCTCGTCCTATCGGCGCGAGGCGCCCCCCGTGGTAGGCAACCGTGTTCTCACTCAGCTGCAGGACCACGGGAGTCCCGCTGCGCTCCGCACCTGCCACGATCCCTTCGGCGTGTTCCAGCCCGATCACGTTGAACGCACCGAGCCCGCGACCCGCTTCACGGGCCGCAACGACCAGCTCGCCCGTACCGGCCATCGTCACGTTGCTGACCCTTCCTGCTCGATGTGGGCATTGTACGGTGACCGCAACCGCATTCTTGAATCGCATATTCTCATCCGATAGATTGACCAACATGAGCGACTTCATGAGCGAAGTACTCAGCCAGCCCCGATCGTGGCAGCGCGGTGTGCTCGTCGCCAAGGAGCAGGAGGCGCTCTTGCCCCGCCCGGGAGCACGGGTGGCCCTGGTTGGCTGCGGAACGTCGCTCTACGTCGCCGAAGCCGTCGCCGCCTACCGCGAGGCTCGCGGACTCGGGGAGACCGACGCGTTCCCGGCGTCGGAGACCCCGCTCCGGCGCCACTACGACCTGCTCGTGGCCATCACCCGATCGGGTACGACCAGCGAGGTGCTTGACGTCCTGCGGGCGACGCAGGGCACCACGCCACAGCTCGTCATCACCGCGCTCGAGGGAGGTCCCGTCGGCGAGCTGACGAAAGATCGGATCGTCATCTCCTGGGCAGACGAGCGATCCATCGTCCAGACCCGATTCGCCACGACGGTGCTGGCGATCCTTCTCGCGCACTGCGGATGGGACGTCGAGGCCTCGGCTGAGCGGGCAGAGCAGGCGCTGGGGGGGTCATTGCCCGACCACTTGGACGAGGTCAGTCAGATCGTGTTCCTCGGACGCGGGGCGGCGGTCGGCATGGCCCGGGAGGCCGCGCTCAAATTGCGGGAGACCGTAGGGGCGTGGACCGAGGCGTACCCCACGCGGGAGTTCCGCCACGGTCCCATCTCGGCGGTCGGCCCGCACACCATCGTGTGGCTGCTCGACGACGAGGACCCGGAGATCGACGCGGAGATCGCGGCGACCGGGGCGCACGTCGTGCGAGGGTCGGGGGACCCGCTGGCCGAGCTCGTCCGCGTCCACCGTGCTGTCGGGTGGATCGCCGAGCGCAGGGGAATCAACCCGGATGCTCCCCGGTTCCTCATCCGCTCGGTCATCCTCCGCTGAGATCCGTGCGCACAGATACGGCGGTCCTGGCGCTCGACATCGGAGGGACGAAACTCGGCGCGGCCATCGGTGAAGGTTCCGGACGGCTCCGCCGGTGCCGTCTGGAACCCACCTGCGCGTCCGCGGGCGCCGAAGACGTCCTTTGCCGCGCGCTCGCCCTTGCTCAGGAGATCCTCGCCGAAGAGCAACGAGCCGGTGGCAAGGTTGACGCGCTCGGCGTTTCGACCATGGGGATCACCGGCGAGCACGGTACCGAGCTCGCGCCGAATGTGCCCGGATGGGACAAGCTCCACCTTCCCGACGCGTTGCGCAACGCCTTTCCCGGATTGCTGCTCACGATCGAGAACGACGTGCGTGCCGCGACCTTCGCCGAGGTCACGTGGGGTGCCCTCGCCGGCACCGATATCGGGGTCTATCTGAACCTCGGGACCGGCACGGCGGCCGGGTTGGTGGTCGGCGGCCGGATCATGCCCGGTTCCCACGGAGCGGCCGGCGAGGTCGGCTACTCGCTCATCACGGGTTGGCAGCAGGAGCGTCTGGCTGCCGAAGGTGCAGCGCTCGCCGAGGAGCACCTCGGGGGAAGGGGCGTGACCGAACGCGCACGCAGGCGTTTTGGCGCGGAGCTGGGGCTCCCTGCGCTGCTCGAGCTCGCAGAACACGACGAAGACGTCGCAACCTTCTTGGAGGAGCTGTGGGACAACCTGTCCCAGCTCGCTGCCAATCTCGTGATCGCGGTCGACCCCGAGGTGCTCGTCCTCGGTGGCGGCTACGTCCGATCGAAGACGCCGCTCATCACTCGACTCACTTCGGTGGTCAATCGAGCGGCACCATTCCCACCTCGGATCGAGATCTCTCGCTACCGCGGGGATGCTTCTCTCTACGGCGCCGTTGCGCTCGCAGTGGACGCGGTGCGGCGGGCTTCCTCGGCGGTGGGACCCCCATGATCACCACGGCCACGCCGAATGCGGCGCTCGATTGCACCTATGCGGTGCGCGACCTGCAGTGGGACGCCGCGCACCGGGTGGAGTTGGTGCATCGCCAGGCCGGCGGCAAGGGAGTCAACGTCGCCCGCGCGCTGACCATGATGGAACAGGATGTCTGCGCCGTCGGCATCATCGCCGGAACGACCGGGACATTGATTCGTCGTGACCTCGAAGAGGCGGAGATCCCCCACCGCATGCTCGAGGTGACGGGCGAGTCTCGCCAGACCGTCGTGGTCCACGATGCGGGCGGCCGTTCCCTCGAGCTCAACGAGCCGGGGATGGTCGTCTCGGAGGAGGAGTGGGCACAGTTCGCGGCGCTCCTCGCGTCGCTGGTACGAGCCGGCGATGTGCTCACCCTGAACGGCAGCCTGCCCTCCGGCGTACCGGACGACGCCTACGCCGAGCTCGTCGAGCTCGCCCACAGTCTCGAGGCGCGCGTGGTGCTCGACTGCTCGAGCTCGGCGTTGTCGAAAGCCCTCGAGGCCCGACCCGACGTGGTGAAACCAAATGAGGCAGAGCTCGCGGCGCTGCACGGCGGTCGCCGCAATTCGACCGACGAAGTGCTCGATGCCTGCAGCCGTCTGCGCTCGCTCGGCGCCGACGCGGTCGTCGCCAGCCGGGCCACTGGCGGGGTGGCGATGTCGAACGAGGGCACGTGGATCTTCACCCACCCCGCACGCACGGGGAATGCGGTCGGGGCGGGTGACGTGCTCGTCGCTGGGCTCGCCGCCGGTCTCGACGCAGGGCGACCTTTCCCCGATTCGGTCCGGCAGGGCATGCTGTGGGCACGAGCCAGCCTCACGATGCCGTTCGCCGGGTGGGTCGATGCCGCGGAGGTGTCGCACCAGGAAGGCGTGCTCGAAGTCGTGGAGGTCCATTCCGACACCCGATCACGGGAACCAGGGGGAGGCGGTGACCCGATATCGGAGCGACGCGCGGTGAACGGCGGCGACCGTATCGCTCACCTGGTGACCTCGACGAGCGACTCATCGACTAGCAGAGAACATCGAAGCACAAGGGGAGGAGAGTTCCAATGAGCCAGATGAGGATCAGTCGAATTTGGACGGGAGCGGCGCTTGCCGTCTTCGCAGCCATGACGCTCGTGGCTGTGGAAGCCGTACCGTCAATGGCGTCGGCACATGCGGGTGCCAAGAGGTCGAATGCGGACGTGACGATCGACGTCGCGATCGCCTACCCGTCGCCGCCGAAGAAGTTGCTCGACGCCTTCACGGCGAAGACCGGCATCAAGGTGGACTATTCCTTCATCTCGTGGACAACACTGCAGACGAAGATCGCAGCGGCTGCCGAGGCTCACACCCAGTTCGCGACAGTGACGGACGTCGACTGGTCGAAGGTCGGGGAGTACTACTCGACGAAGTGGTTCATGCCTCTGAACAAGTACTTCAACATATCCTCCCTTCGGTCGCAGTACCCACAGCTTGACTCGTTCATCCGCGACGGCAAGCTGATTGGGGTGCCGAGCGACTCCTCGTTGCTCGTCACCACGGTGAACACGAAGGACTTCGCTGCCGCCGGCATCACCAAGATGCCGACCACGCTCGCGGAGTACCTCGCGGACCTCGACACGATCAAGGCCAAGGGCGTGGTGAGCACCCCGCTGGACATCCCGTTCGCGGCCGCCGAGGGACTTTCGACCTACTGGTACGAGATGACCGCGGCGTTCGGGGGCCAAGTGCTGAGCTCGTCCTACAAGCCGGAGTTCACCTCCCCGTCCTCGGCGGGGTACAAGGCGATGGAGTGGATGGTGAATGCCTACAAAGACGGTCTCGTGCCGAAGGGGAACCTGGACCTGACGGACTATGAAGGCTTCGGAGACGACGAAGCGCACAACCGGACCGCCAGCGTCTTCTCGGACTACTCGGGGGACATCGGAACCATCTACGACGTGCCGAAGGACTCCACCGTCGTCGGTGACATCTCCTACATCCCCACTCCCGGACTCCACGGGACTAGCGTGAACCTCGCCAACCCCGACGGGATCGGCATCCCGGTAGAGGCGAAGAACGTGGCAGCGGCGGTCACCTTCATCAAGTGGTACGACGAGCCGGCAAACCAGGCCGCCTTTGCGGGCGCCGACGGCACGTCGGAGGTGATCTCGACATTCCCGCTCCCGGCGAACGTCGGGGGCCTCAACGGCCTCGTGAAGTCCAACAAGGTGCCGGAGGCGTCGGACCTGCGCACACTCGTTGAGCACCACTCGCGGGCCGTCTTCCCCGACGGCGCCCCACCCTTCTACCCCGCCTTCAGCGAATCGGTCTACACGAACATCCACAGTGCGGCGGCCGGCCAGGAGTCCGTCGCCAGCGCGATCAAGGCGATCGCCGCAGAGGTCGCTTCGCTCGGAGGATGAAGGCTGCGGAGCACCCGGATCGGGACGGGTTGATGCCCGTCCCGACCGGGTCCCTCCAGCAGCGGAAACGGCCAGAAGAACCGAAAAAGCGCGCCTCGAGGTGGGCGTTCCTCGGTCTGCGCCGCCAGCGCGGACGAGTCGGACACGACGGGGGCCTGCCGTACCTGATGGTCGCTCCCCTCGCGGTGTGCATCGGGGCGCTCGCGATCTACCCGACGATCCTCACGGCGATCGAGGCGTTCTTTCGCGTCGATCCGCTGACTCCACCGAACCGGTTCGTCGGATTCGGTAACTTCTCCGCCATCCTGGCGGACTCCCAGGTCCGGCAGAGCCTCGAAAACACCGGCTGGTACATGCTCTTCGGAGTGGCCCTGACGGTCGCACTCGGTACGGCTATCGCGCTCCTACTGCGGCGACCGTTCCGGGGTCGCGGGGTGATCCTCGCCATCGTGATCCTCCCCTGGGCCCTGCCCGGCGTGGTGGAAGGCGTGATCTGGTCGTGGATCTATAACCCCACCTTCGGCGTGCTGAACTCTGTGCTGAAGAGCCTGCACCTGATCGGCCAGTATCAGCTCTTCATAGGTAGCCACCAGATCGAGACGATCCTGCTCATCTCGTTGGTCCAGGTGTGGCAGATCACGCCGCTCGCCGCCCTTATCGTCCTGGCTGCGTTGCAGTCGGTCCCCGAGGAGCTCTACGAGGCCGCGAACGTGGACGGTGCGTCGTGGCACCGGGTGATACGGAGCATCACCCTTCCCCTCATCCGTCCAGCGCTCGCCATCGCCACGGTGCAGGCACTGGTCATGTCCCTCAACATCTTCACACAGGTCTATGTGCTGAACGTGAACGCCACGACCGGTGCGTCGATCATGAGCACGACCTACTTCACCACGTTCCAGAGCCTGAACTTCGGAGAGGGCTACGCGCTCTCGCTGCTGGCTACCCTCGCCACCGTGATCCTCTCCATCGGCGTCGTGAAGATTCTCTATCGAAAGGTCGACTACTCATGAGAAGAGCGCTGCGAAGGTCAGGTCGGGTCGTAGCGCTCGCGATAGTCGTCTTCTGGTCGCTGTTCCCGCTCTATTGGGCGTTGAAGACGAGCCTTTCCACCAACAGCGCGGCTGAGCGAACTCCGGTGCAGTACGTCGTGACCCATCCTTCGTTCACGGCCTACCAGGCAGTCTTCGGGTACGGTCCGGAGAGCTCGGAGGCCGCCGGAGGGATCGCTCGGTCGCTGATCAACGTCACGGTCGAGGCCTCTGCCGCCACCATCCTCACCCTGTTCATTGCCGTGCTCGCAGCCTACGCCTTCGCCCGGATGCGGTTCCGCTTGAAGACCGTGGTCTTCTATGCTGTCATCGCGACGTTGATGCTTCCGGTCTACGCCACCCTCATACCCCTCTACCGGATCATGAGCGATCTCGGGCTCGTGAACACCTACGTGGGGATTGTCCTCGTGTATACGTCGGGATTCCTGCCGCTCGCACTTTGGATCATGTACAACGTATTCATGTCGCTCCCGCCGAGCATCGAGGAAGCGGCGCGCATCGACGGAGCGACGACCCTTCAGACGTTCCGGCGGGTCGTCCTGCCGATGGTCCGGCCTGGCATCGCCGCGACCGCGATCGTCACCTTCCTGTTCGGATGGAGTCAGTTCATCTTTCCACTGGTGCTGAGCAGCAGCAGCTCCACCGAGCCTCTGACGGTCCTGCTGGCGGCGATCGACAGCCGCGACGTCCCCTACACGCTCCTCAACGCTGCGGCGATCGTCGCCGTTGGCATTCCGGCGATCATCGTCTTCTTCCTCAACCGCTGGATCGTCACCGGCATCACCGCCGGAAGCGTCAAGTAGTGCGATGACCGAGTCCGACGTTGCCAAGGAAGATGGTCCAGTGGAAGGGTGGTCCGGCAAGGATCAGCGAAGGGACACCGGACAGTCCACACCCGACGTACTGGGGGCCCGCAAGACGAGGCTCCGGCTTGCTGCGGCACGAGAGATCCTCGAGCGCGGGGGGAGAGCGAGCGTTGAGGAGCTCGTCGCGGCGCTCGGTGTCTCGGCGGCAACCGTGCGACGGGACCTAGCCCGGCTCGAACGCGAAGGCCACGTCGTCCGCTCTCACGGCGGGGCTGTCCTCCTGGAGCGCGGGTTCGAGATCCCGATCAGCTACCGCGCGCTGAGCCAGGCCGCCGAGAAGCGGCGGATCGCTCATCGAGCCGCTGCGCTCGTGAGCGATGGATCGGTCGTCGGAATTACCGGCGGGACCACCACGATGGAGGTCGCCCGCGCCATCGCCAACACCACCGACCTGACGGTCGTGACGAACGCGCTCGACATCGGTGCCGAGATGGCAGCGCGAAGGAACGTTCGGCTCGTGCTGACGGGTGGGACGGCACGAACCGCCTCGTTTGAGCTCTCCGGACCTATCGCCGAGCGCACGATCCATGACTACAACCTCGACCTGGTCTTCGTCGGCGTCGATGGAGTCGACGCCATGGCGGGCTTCACCACCCACAATGATCTCGAAGCCAGAACGAACGCTGCACTCGTGCAACGTGCTTCGAAAGTCGTCGTGGTGGCGGACAGTACGAAGCTGGGGCAGGTGAAGTTCGCCAGGATCTGCGATCTTCAAGATGCAGACCTTCTCATCAGCGACGAAGGCGCTCCCGAGGAGCAGGTCGGACTGCTTCGGTCCGCCGGCCTCGACGTAGTGCTCGTCTGAGCGCCGTGCGCGGCGAGGGATGCACGGGCGCTCCCATCGACCGACGACGGGCTGCTGGACCATCTTGGGAGGCACTACCCCGGCGACCCCTCGGACGGCCGACCTGACGGCGCTCGCCAGCGCAGTCGTGGCCTCGAGGACAAGGGTCGCTCACTGAGCGGATCCGCCGGGTCGCGCCCGGATCACCGACCCGTACCCGGACGTTTGACATCAACCCTGTAAGAGGCAACGATTGCGGCCGTAGCTGATGGCGGGTCAGCGGAACGGAGGCGGCGGAAGGGCAGGACTCGTCGCGGCGGCACCTCCAATGGCGGATCTTGTGCCGACCGGAGACGACGATCCAACGGATGTCCCTGGACCAGGTACGCGCGTGGGGCGCTGCCCTATCGGCGCGCGTGGGGACGAGTGCCGCGTGGTGCGGCGCAATCGCAATGCGGACGTCCGGTCATCACATCGACTTCCCGGGTCGTGAGGCACCAGCCA
>JASHYA010000110.1 GCA_030043315.1 Acidimicrobiales bacterium | reverse complement strand
CGGTCAGCCGCGCAGACGCGCGACGGCCTCGGGCACCACCGCCAGCGCGCGCTCGATGTCCGCGGGCGTCGTCGTGCGGCCGAGGGTGAAGCGGATCGACCCCCGGGCGACTGTCGCCGGCACTCCCATGGACGCCAGCACGTGGCTCGGCTCGACCGCCCCGCTCGCGCACGCGGCACCCGCAGAGACGCAGACGCCGGCCTCGTCGAGGAGCACCACCAGCTCCTCGCGGTCGACGGCCGCGAAGCACAGGTGGCAGTGGCCAGGCAGCACGGACTTCCGGTCGGCCGCCTCGGTCACCGACGGCACCGCGTGAAGGAGCCCGTCGGCGAGCCGGTCGCGCAACGCCGCCACGCGCAGCCCCTCCTCGTCACGCTCCCTGGACACCGCCCCGAGGGCCGTGGCCAGGCCGACCGCGCCGGCGACGTCGTGCGTGCCGGCCCGCCGCTCCCGCTCCTGGCCGCCGCCGACGACCAGAGGCTCGAGCTCGGTCCCCTCCCGCACCACGAGCGCGCCCGCGCCCTTCGGGCCGCCGAGCTTGTGCGCGGAGATGGCGACCAGGTCGACCCCCGGCGCGGCGAGGGCGACGTCGAGCCAGGCCGCCGCCTGCACCGCGTCGGTGTGCACGACCGCCCGGGGGGCGCGCTCGCGTGCGAGCGAGACGACCTCGGCCAGCGGCTGGACGGTGCCGACCTCGTTGTTGGCGAGCATGACCGTCACCAGCGCGACGTCCCCCTCCAGCGCCTCGGCGAGCCGGTCGAGGTCGAGGACGCCGTGGGAGTCCACGCCGACACGCTCGTGCTCGACGCCCGGGAGCCGGGCCGCCGCCACCCGGCAGGCCTCCAGCACCGCCGCGTGCTCGACCGAGGAGCTGATCACCACCGTCTCTCCTCCGGCCGGCAGCCGGCGGCTGGCCGCGCCGAGGACCCCGAAGACGGCGAGGTTGTCGGCCTCGGTCCCGCCCGCGGTGAAGACGACCTCGCCCGGGGCGGCCCCGAGCAGCCCCGCCACCTGGTCCCGTGCGTCCTCCAGGGCCTGGCGCGCCGCACGCGCCTGGCGGTGGTGGCCGGAGGGGTGACCGAAGACCTGGGCGGCGAACGGCGCCATGGCCTCCACCACCTCGTCGCGCACCGGCGTCGAGGCCGCGTGGTCGAGGTACGTGAGGGGCGGGCCGTCGGCGGCCGTCTGTGGTTCCATGGCGACCTTTGTAGCGCACGGCGCGGTCGCCCGACGCGCCCACCCAGGATCTGGTCACGCCCCCCTAGAGACCGGGTGGACCACGGCGACCGCCGGGACCGCCGTGCTGCGCTTTACCCGCCGCCGAGCCGCCGAGCCGCCTCGGTCTCGAGACACCGGTCGACGGCGTCGGCCAGGCGCTGCGCCGCTTCCGCTGGGGACCAGAGATCGGTGGGGATCGTGAAGTCGGCCTCAGCCGGAACCTCGTAGGGGTCGTTCACGCCGGTGACCATCTCCAGCTCGCCTCTGCGCGCCCTCACGTACAGCCCCTTCGGATCCCGTGATTCGCAGACCTCGAGGGGCGCCGACACGAAGACTTCGAAGAAGGGCACACCGGCCTGACGGTGCCGTTCACGCACGGCCGCACGTGCCGTGGCGTACGGACTCACCAGACAGGCGATCACGACCTCCCCCATGGCTGCCAGCAGCAGCGCCACCTCACCGGCGCGGCGGACGCTTTCGGACCGGTCCTCCTTGCTGAAGCCGAGGTTGGCGTTGACCCCCCGACGAAGCACGTCGCCGTCCAGGACGTACGTGCGCACTCCTCGTTGCGAGTAGTGACGCGAAAGGCTCTGCGACGTGGTGGTCTTGCCGGCGGCCGGGAGGCCCGTGAGCCAGACCGTGATCCCCGGCGCCAGATCCGTGACGGCCGGGTGGCGGGAGTGTTCGCTCAAGTCAACATCCTGCCGCTGCACACAAAAGCTCGCGACGAGATACCACCAACTCGAGGCTATCGACGCCTAGGAGTGGCGACGGCGATGGGAGTGGGGGGGCGACAAGCGTCGGACGCGTCGGCATCAACGCGTATTGATACCCCTGTTTCCAACACGGACACGCAGAATTTAGCCTCCTTTTAGGCTCCCTTTAGCCTTCTCCCATGTGCCACCCAGCGGAGAAGTGAAAGCTACTACTAACCGAACTGTAAGATTGGAGGCGACGAACGCGCGAGCCCTGACACGTGAGCGAGATGGGGATTGCAGGACAGGATTGCTCCGAGCGTTCACCGCTTCGGGGAACTGACGCCTCCCGGGCTCGCACTCACCTTGGGGTCTACGAGGTGCTCTTGTGGCTGCACCCTGTCGAGGTGGTCCACGACGAGCCTCTGATGCAACCTTTCTGACCGCGGTTTGCTGGAGGTGCAGATGGACAGGAGAACCCAGGCGAAACATCGGATCGCGAGCGACCGTGGCCCTGACGACTTGGACGCGGCTCGATCGCGACCTCCGAGGGCGGCGATTCTGCCCGCCGAGGGGGAACTTCGCGTGGCGGTGTTGATCCCCTGCC
This sequence comes from Acidimicrobiales bacterium, assembly GCA_030043315.1. Taxonomy (GTDB): domain Bacteria; phylum Actinomycetota; class Acidimicrobiia; order Acidimicrobiales; family RAAP-2; genus JAJYVT01. The sequence goes on along the minus strand of JASHYA010000110.1, from coordinate 2,518 downwards.
GGGACGAAGAGGCGACCATCGGTTCGGTCGTGCAGGGATTCGCCGAAGCGTTGCCGCGTGCGACGATCTACGCATTCGACAACGACTCGTCCGACGCGAGTGCCGAGCGCGCCGCAGCCGCCGGGGCGATCGTGCGAAATGTGCCCCAAGCCGGCAAGGGGAACGTGGTGCGACGCATGTTCTCCGACGTCGACGCAGACTGTTACATCATCGTCGACGGTGACGGCACCTACGACCCAGCGGTAGCACCCCAGGTGCTCGCGATGTTGCGAGACGGCCATGATCTCGTCAACGTCGCGCGCATTCCTATCGACCAGTTCTCGTTCCGGTCCGGCCACGTGCTCGGCAACCTGGCCCTCGGGACCCTCTTGAAGCGGCTCCTTGGGCTGAAGCTCGACGACGTGCTTTCCGGTTACAAGGGGTGCTCACGCCGACTGGTCAAGTCGTTCCCCGTCGTCTCCGAGGGTTTCGAGATCGAGACGGAGCTCGCCATACATGCCCTGCAGCTCGGTGTGAGCGTCTGCGAGATCGCAGCCCCCTACCGGCAGCGGCCACCGGGGTCGACGAGCAAGCTCGGCACGTGGAGCGATGGAGTGAGAATCCTCAGGGCGATCCTGGCGCTCGTGCGTCACGGGCGACCGATGGCGTTCTTCGGCACCATCGGAATCGCGTTGGGCGCAACCGGGATGGTGCTCGGGGTCCCGATTCTCACCGAATACGTACATACTCGCCTGGTACCGCGCTTTCCGACCGCCCTTCTCGCCACCGGATTGGAGATCCTGGCGGCCCAGTCGTTCGCCACGGGCCTCGCCCTGGACACGGTGAGCCGAGCTCGCCGCGAGCAGAGAATGCTGGCGTTTCTCGCCGTGCCCGACGGCTTCGCCGACCGTCGAGAAGGCGGCTCGCCCACGGCCTACCCGAGAGCAACGTCCTGGGCGGCGCCATCGTGACCCTTCACGGCCCGGTGCAGACGCCGCACGGGCAGCTCGCTCGGGCCCAGGATCACAGGTGAGCAATGTCCCTGCCTGACTTCTTCATCATCGGCGCACCCAAAGCCGGCACCACGGCGCTACACGTGGCGCTCGCACCTCATCCCCAGCTCTTCCTTTCGCCTGTCAAGGAGCCGAAATTCTTCCTGACCGATGGGCCGCCGCGAACGAGGGCTGGCCCCGGCGTCGAGCACTCCAACAGCACCTACATCTGGCGCCGGGAAGAGTACGAACAGCTCTTCGCCGGGGCCTCGCCGGGCACCCTCCGCGGCGAATCCACCACGCTGTACCTCTCGGACATGGAGGCCCACCGCCGTCTCCACGACCTCGTCCCCTCTGCGCGCCTCATCGCCGTGCTCCGGGACCCTGTCGACCGCGCACACTCCAACTGGACGCACAACCGTTCGGTGGGCCTCGAGCGCGAACGCGACTTCTTGGCGGCCTGTGCGCTCGAGGAGGAGCGCCACCGCCTGGGGTGGTCTCCCATGTGGTCCTATTTGCGTCTCGGGCGCTATGGAGAACAGATCGAGAACCTGTTGCGCTACTTCCCGACCGACCAGTTGCTGCTGCTTCGCTACAGCGACTTGTGCGACGAGCCGCAGCGTTCCGTCGAGCGCGTCTGCGAGTTCCTCGGCGTCGACCGTGGTCTCGTCCGCTCGCTGCCCGCGGCGAACGTCACCGCCGACGTTTCCGATTCGGCCCTGAACGAGATGTTGCGGCGCTTGATGCGCAGCGGTTCCTCCTTGGCGTACAAACTCCCCGGGCGGACGCCCGATGCCATCGGACGGTTCATCGGTACGCCCACGCTGCGGCTCCTTCACCGTAAGCAGAAGACGCGCCGGATCGTGACTCGGGAAGTGCGCCGTGCGCTGATCCCGGAGTTCGCCCGTGACGTCGCCCTGCTCGAAGGCCTGACGGGCCTGTCGTTCGGTGATTGGCTCGATCCCGACGGTCAGTCGGCGCGGCTCCGGTCGAGCGGCCCGGTGCGGGTCGGGGCCACGTTCGACAGCATCGACCGACCCGTCGCCGAGAAGCTGTCCAGCTAGCCGTCCTCGGCCGACATCGCGAGCAAGAGGGCGTCGCCGTGCCGTTGATGCACCTCGCGGTCATCCTGCCTGACTGGTCACGTGTCGAGTTCGACGCGACGTCCTACGAGGTGTTCGCCGACGGATCGCTCACTGTCCACTTCGAAGACGGCGGCGTCCAGCCGTTCTCGGCCGGCCAGTGGGTCGACGTGCACCGTGTCGAAGGACCGGGTTGACCGAGGAAGGCGTTGACGACGCGTCGACGAGAAGCTCGAGGTCGGGGGTCGAGGTCGGGGTGCAGGTCGAAGTCAGTCCGCCGTTGTCGCCGTCGAGGGCACGGAGGCGCTCACGTCCTCACGCACCGACTTGGCGTTGCAGAACTCCTTGAGCCCCATCTCGCTCAGCTCGCGGCCGAAGCCGGAACGCTTGATCCCGCCGAAGGGCAGCTCCGGCGACGAGGCGACCATGGTGTTGACGAAGACCTGCCCCGCCTCTATCCCGGCA
>JASHYA010000109.1 GCA_030043315.1 Acidimicrobiales bacterium | reverse complement strand
AGCGTCGGCGGGCGTGCGAGCTTCGTCCTCGCGCTCGTGGCGCTCGCCGTGGCACTCGTCTTCGGGAGCGGCATCACGTCGTCCGCGAGGCCGACGACGGCGCAACGCGCCGCAGCGCTCGAGACCCAGATACGTTGCCCGAGCTGTGAGGATCTGTCGGTGGCGCAGTCGACCGCGTCGAGCGCGATCGCAGTCCGCCACGAGGTGGCGCGGCTTACCTCCGCCGGCGTGAGCGACCAGGCCATCGAAGAACGCCTCGTGGCCCAGTACGGACCGAGCATCCTGCTGTCGCCTCCGGACTCCGGGCTGTCGTCCCTGGTCTGGCTCGTCCCGCTCCTCGCCGGCGTCCTCGCGGTGGGCGCCCTCGCGGTGTTCTTCTGGCGGCGGTCGCGCAATTGGCGGCGGCTGCGCTCCCAGGTGCCGGAGGCGGCATGACGGGCGGCGTCGACCGTGTCGAGAGTGTCGACGAGACCGACCGGGTCGACGAGACCGACGAGTCCGACCGGGTCGACCGATCCGATCGGGTCGACCGGTCCGATCGCGTCGACCGGATCGAGCGCCTCGGAGGCGGCGAGGACTGGCACCTCCGAGACGAGCGCGACCTCCTGCAGCGCTCGCTCGAGGACGCGGCTCGGGAGCACCTCGTGGGCGACCTCACCGACGAGGACTACGAGCTCCTGCGCACGAGGGACGAGCGGCGGCTTGCAGAGGTCGGCGCGGCGCTCGCCGCGCTCGCGGTGCGCGGCGACCAGGCGGCTGTTCAAGACACGACGCCCGCTCCCTCGCGGCGGCGGGGACACGCCGGCCACGCGCGTCACGCCGGCCACGCACCTCCCGGCCGGTTTCGCAGGCGTTGGCGACGCCGATGGTGGCTCGCCGCGATCGGCGTGGCGTCGCTCGTGGCGGCTACCATCCTCCTCCTTCTCGACCTGACCTCCCCGCGCCTTCCCGGCCAGGACGCCACCGGCTCCATCTCGCTCAACGCTGCGCAGACCATCGAGCGGCAGCTCGCGCAGGCCAAGGTCCTCGTGGCCGACCGCGAGGACACGCTGGCGTTGCAGCTCTACGGCAAGGTGCTCGCCGAGGACCCCCGTCAACCAGTCGCACTCGCCGAGTGGGGGTGGCTCGACTGGCGAGCGGCGTCCACGGCGAAGGAGGCGACAGTCGCGGCAGAGGGCGCGTCGGCTCTCGAAGAGGCCGTGAAGCTGGACGGGAAGCTGTTCGCCGCGCAGTACTACCTCGGCGTCGTCCTGTACGACGAAGGGGCTCCGGTGAAGGCGCTGACCCACTTCCAAAGCTTCCTCGCCGACAAGCCGACAAGCGCCTGGCTGCGCGACGCGGCATCCGAGATCCGCTCTGCGTATGCCGCGGCGCACCAGCCGGTGCCGGCAGGCGTGCCCAACTCGTAGAGGAGCCGCAGCGTGCACAAGAACGCGTTGCGGGTGCAGGAGGTGCTTCGGGCTGCGGGCTCCGACGCGCACGTCGTCGAGTTGCCCGCGTCGACGCGTACCTCGGCCGAGGCGGCCGCCGCGATCGGTGTCCAGGTCGGCGAGATCGCGAAGTCGCTCGTGTTCGTGGTCGATGGCGAACCCGTGGTTGCGGTGCTCTCGGGGACCGACCGGCTGGACCTCGACAAGCTCCGGCGGCTGCGCGGCGCGGCGCAGGTCGCGCGTCCGGACGCCGACGCAGTCCGGGAGGCGACGGGCTTCCCCATCGGCGGGGTGAGCCCCGTCGGCCACTCCGTCCCGGTGGTGGTCGACGCCGGGCTCGCCGCCTATGACGTCATCTGGGCTGCGGCCGGCACTCCGAACGCCGTCTATCGGACGACGTTCGACGAGCTTGTGGCCGTGACGGGCGGTGAGGTCGTCGACCTGCGCGTCGATCCCACCGTGACGTCATCCACGAAGGGCGCGTAGCTCCCCGACCACGGGCGCGAACGTCGCGACGAACGCGTCCACGTCGTTGTCGGTCGTGGACCATCCCACCGAGAGGCGGAGGGAGTGGTTGGGATCCGCTCCCATCGCGGCGAGCACCGGGGAGGGCACGAGCGACTCGGAAGCGCACGCGGAGCCGGCGTGCGCGGCGATGCCGGCGCGGTCGAGACCGAGCAGCACCGGCTCCGCCTCCACCCCCCCGACGCCGAAGCAGACGATGTGGGGAACGCGGTCGAAGGGGTCGCCGACCTGGACGGTGTCAGCCTCGGCGAGCACCGTCGCGGCGAGCTTTTCGGTCCGCGCCCGCGCGGCCATCGCTTCGGCTGCGAGCGCGCCACCGTCGAGCGCAGCGGCCGCCGCGCCGAACCCCACGATCCCGCACACGTTCTCCATGCCGGCGCGGCGCGCCCGTTCTTGCTGGCCGCCGACGAAGAGCGGCTCCACCCGGAGCCCGCGCCGCAGCACGAGCGCGCCCACCCCGGGCGGACCACCGAGCTTGTGCGCGCTCACCGACACGAATTCGGGACCGTCGTCGAGGTCGAGCTCGACATGGCCGCATGCCGCGGCCGCATCGACGTGGATCGGCACCCCGGCTCGACGGCACCGCTCCACGACCTCGGCGACGGGCTGCACGGTCCCGACCTCGTGGTTGGCCGACTGGCAGTGGAGCAGCGCCGCGGACCGGCCCGTCGTGTGCAGCGCGGCGTCGACGCCCTCGGGATCGACGCGGCCCGAGGCGTCGACCGGGAGGTCGACGAGGGGCGCCAGGCGCGCGGACG